>CAJXKU010000259.1 GCA_913055945.1 uncultured Lentisphaerota bacterium
GAGGGGACACACACCCCATCCGGCACATGCCCTTATTTACGATTCGGGCACCTTCCGGACAGGTGCCCGAATCGTAAGTGTACATATAAGGAGCTTAAGTAAACCTATCATCAGACAGAAATTGGGTTTAATCCTTGGGAAAGCCTGTATACTGTGAGTAGTCAAACTATCTCCAAACTAAACAAGCTGCTTCAAAACTGGCCCAAAGGAACAGTTGTAACGCCGTCCTACCTGCAAAAGTGTGGGGTTTCCCGCCAACTTACGCGCCGATATCTGGAGTCGGGATGGATCAAACGAATCGGGCGAGGTGCTTACATACGGGCGGGAGATAGTGTAAATTGGCAAGGGGGCGACTTCGGGCACCTTTGCGCCCCTTAAGGAAGAAGAACTTTAATTTTACGTTAAACCTGGAAAGCGGCGTTATACACCCTTTCCACGGTATGCTCCAATTCTTCTTCACCTATGATCAACGGCAACATGAGGTAAACCACATTGCCCAGTGGTCGCAACAATACCCCGTTTCGGTATAGCAATCCGCTGAGCATCTGCGCCCGTTCCGCGCCTGAACCGTTCTCAGTGGCCTCCAGATCAAAAGCGCCGAGCATTCCCAGCGTCCGTATATTCGTCACTCCCTGAATATTACGGAAATCATCGAGGCGGTCTTTCAGTTGCTGCCCCAATTGATTGGTTCGGTGGACCAACTGCTGATCCTGGAAGACGTCCAGACACGCCAAGCCGGCAGCACATGCAATCGGATTCCCGGCAAACGTGTGTCCGTGATAGAAAGTGCCGTCCTTCCCCTCAGTATCCGTAAATGCGTTGAAAATATGGTCGCTGACCACCGCCGCGCTTAAAGGCAGCGTGCCGCCGGACAGGTTTTTGCCTAAACACAGGATATCAGGCCTGATGCCTGCCTGCTGGAAAGCGAACATTGATCCTGTACGGCCGAAACCGGTGGCGATTTCATCAGCGATCAATAAGATATTATAGCGTTGGCACAGCTCAGAAAGTTTGCGAAGATATGCGGCCGGGTAGATGTTCATCCCTCCTGCCCCCTGCAGCAAAGGCTCAACGATCACTGCGCATAATTCCTCACCGTGCTTTTCGATGATTGATTCCATGCTCTCGAAACACGGCGTGTCACACTCGTCAGGCGTCTCGCCGTACGGACACTCGGCACAAAACGGCCGTTCAGCCTGGTATGTATCAAACAGTAAGTTTCGGTAGGGAGCGTGAAAATCTTCGACATACCCTACGGACATGGCGCCGAAGGTATCACCGTGATATCCGGCCTTCAGCGCGGCAAAACGGTACCGCTCCGGGCGGCCTATGTTATACCAGTACTGCACGGCTATACGCAGTGACGCTTCCACCGCCGAAGCACCATCTCCGGCGAAAACGACATGACTCCTCTCGTCATTCAAAAGATTCAGAAGCCGCGAAGCCAGTTCCACCGCGCGCGGGTGAGACCTTTTCGCAAGTATACTGTGCTGTAATTCCGCGGCCTGTCTCTGTATCGCCTCAACGACCCAGGGGTGGCTGTGTCCGATATTACATGTCCACCAGGACGAGATCGCATCCACATACCGGTTACCTTCTGCGTCAAACAGATATATACCCTCGCCGCGGGTGATGAACGGAAACGGCTCCTGCTCTGCCGCCGAGTGCGGCGTCAACGGATGCCATATCGTATCCCGATCAACGTCCCAATATTTTTCAAGCAGAGAATGCACTCTTTTCAACCTTTCTTTATTACTTCTCCGAGGCGTCATCATTCGGCTGCTGAATGAGCGGCTGCAGAAGATCAATCGTGCGGTCCACAGCCCCCCTGTTCTCGTCAACGACCGCTCGGGCCTTTCTGCCCAACCGCGTTCGCATCTCCGGGGACTCAACCAGAGCGTGAACTGCCTTTTCCAGGTCCTCATCACGCTCCACTTCATAGGCCGCTTCACTCTCCCTGAAAAGTTCTGTCACTAATTGAAAATTGTCCATTCGAGGTCCGTGTATAACAGGTTTACCCAAAAGGGCCGGTTCTATGATGTTGTGCCCGCCGCTGTTTCCGGCAAGACTCTTTCCCATAAAAACAATATCGCACGCAGCGAGAAACTGCTGCAGTTCACCCGTGGTATTTACAAGCAGCACATCTGCGTATTCGTCTCCGGCAGAACTTTCTGCAGACCCCTTAGGTTTCCGGAGGCGGTACGTCAATCCGTTCCGCCGAAGAACCGCTTCAACCTCATCAGTTCTCTCATGATGCCTCGGGACAAGAATGAGTTTCAGCTCGGGGTGTTCTTTTTTCAGATTCTGAAAACTGCGCGCCACAAGTTCCTCTTCGCCTGCGTGCGTGCTCGCGGCTGCCCACAATACAGGGGCATCGATGCCGAATAAGTTTTGAAAATCCGAAGAACCGAAACTGCTTTCGGTCTGCTCCGGCACTTGATCGAATTTCATGGTACTGCACACATGCAGGGGCACATCACTGCCGACAATCTGCTCAAACCTTTGACAGTCTCGCTGACTCTGTGTGCAAATGACCGAAAGCCGCGCAAATAGACTCCGGAAAAACCATCGGTTTCGATAATATCCCCGGGCGGATTTGTCGGACAATCGGCCGTTTACAAGCGCAACAGGTACAGCCCTGCGGTCCGCCAAGGTGACGAGGTTCGGCCAAACCTCCAGTTCGAATAACACAAGCAGCCGAGGGTTCAGCAGCCGCAGAACGCGCGCCACGCTCCAGGGAAAATCCAGGGGACAATAAATGAGGGGAACCTCCGGGGGCAATTTCCCGGCCGCCGTGGCGTGGCCGGTTGTCGTAGACGCTGACAGAACAAAGTCTAAATCCGGATCCCTGGTGCGCCAACGTTGGATAAACGTCGTCGCCGCAACGACCTCGCCTACACTCACTGCATGCACCCATACCGGTTGCCGGAGGGATCTCAGCAGTTCTTTCTGTCCGCGTGAATACCAGCCGAACCGCTCGAAGAAACGACGTGACACGTTTCCGCGTCTGATAAGCTTGATCACAAACGACGGGCAATACAAAATAAAAATAATGGGTAACAAGAGATTGTAACCTACGAGCTTCAGCATTCCTCCAGCACCTTTCTGTACAAAACACCGCTGTATTTCTTTGCCAAGATAACACGCCATACTCAACGCGCGGAGGGTGACCCCCTTACGCTGACGTTCATTTTACCCGCGAGCTCCGCAGAGCCCCCTGTTTTTCAGCCATAGCCGGCATTTTTGTAATGTCTGTACGCTTCGGGGCCATGACCCAATTCTGCCAGCCTTCGTCGAAACCGCTCCATTACCTCCGCGTATTCCGAATCTTCCGCAACGTTCTTCCATTCTCCCGGATCGCGCTTCAGGTCAAATAAAACTTCCGGGACTTCTTCGCCGTAATATTGATACTTCAAGTCGTCGTGTTTGATCATAACGTGATTTTTGCCCATCTGGGATACCGTTTCATTGTACCAGCCCGAAGTATCACCCCGCATCAGCGGAACTAAGCTGCGGCTGTCCAGTCCTTCCGGAATATCCAGACCAGCAAGGTCACAAAGTGTGGCAAAAAGATCGCAAAGATTCACGTTCTCGTGAACCACTCGTCCGCCCTCGAATCGGCGGGGCCAGCTGATGATTAACGGCACGCGGGCACTGCCCTCATAAAAACGGGTTTTTTCCCATATGCCGTGTTCGCCCATCATATCACCATGATCAGAGGTATAGACGATAATCCAATCATCAAGATCTTCGCCCAGATTCTCCAATTGATCAAGCACCTGTCCGAAATAGTCATCGATCGTGCTGATCATGCCGTAATAAGCCGCCGTGGCTCTGCGGACAGCTTCCTCAGAGGCGTTGACCGGCTCACCTTGCTGACTCTTACTCAGGACGGGATGGTCACAAGGCTCTTCGTAAAAGATCGGCACACGCTCATAGTAGTAATCAAACTGTTCTTTGCTGGTAAAGAACGGATAGTGCGGCTGCAACAGACTGAACTTGAATAACAGCGGCCTGTGCGACTGCGGACGATGATATACAGGATCCGCAAAATACCGTTCCAAATAGTCTAAAGAGGCTTGCAGCACACGTTTATCAAATTTCTGGTAGGGGCCTTCGACAGCGCGGGCTTCCTCTACTTCGCGCTGATTGCTCCATTTACCGGTGTTCGGCGGTTTCCGGTAACGCTCAAACTCAACCTCAATCTTATCTTCTACATATCGATCGCTGATTTCAGCATCCGGTGCAATTCTTGTGCGCCACCCCTGCATCTGATCCTGCCCCTGATGGTGCAGCTTGCCGGCGCACGTAGTATTATAAGCATAACGAGAGAATTCGCGAGCGAACGTCCGATAACCGGCCTGCAGGTCAACCCATCCTTCGCAGCCACAGGTCTTAGGCAACTGCCCGCTCATCATGCATTGGCGGGCCGGCACGCAGATGGGCGAAGGGGTGTACGCATTCTGAAAAACCACCCCCTTCTCTGCAAGGCGATCGAGAACGGGCGTACGAACAACCCGATTCCCTTCGTATCCGGTCACGTCCGGCCGGTGTTCATCACTCATTAAAAAAAGAATATTAGGACGTTTCTGGGACATAGGAGCGACTCCTTTTTTGTCGCCGGCACTAGCGTACAAATCAAAAACACACTGGACTTGTCAACCGGAGGTATTATACAACGTCAGAAATTTCTGGTCCGGCGTCTAAGCGCAAGCTGTTATCCCAACCGTCAGAACTCACGCTCGCATGAGAACTGCGTTCAGCGCGTCGTCAACATCCAGGATGTACTTGTCCCGCTCCACGCAGTGGCTCCATGCAATGGCTCGTATACTCGGTACCGCGAGTGTATGAATCCAAAACATACTGAAGTATGAACTCTGACGGGCCAAAACCGCGCGATCGACTCGTAGGAGAATTTTATCGCATTATGATTCTC
>CAJXKU010000260.1 GCA_913055945.1 uncultured Lentisphaerota bacterium
GCCGCGTGATTCCACGTGAAGGGCCACCTTTCTCTCATGGTCCAACCCCATGAGAGAAACGTTCTTCTCCTTCGTGCACTTCGTGGTTAAAAAAATATAAGTGAACCACAAAGGGCACGAAGAACACAAAGCCAGAATTCACTAAGGGAACCGCTAATCTTTAAGTTTATCCCGATCCTTGGAAAGGCATCGGGACTAATCTTCGCTAATTGATATCGATGCAGAATCCTTTTTTGCGGGTTGTCCGGATCAGTGGCGATCAGTCCCGATGCCTTCGCAAGGATCGGGATTAGTGGTTAAGACAACCACTCACAACTACACAGCCACAGCCACAGTTCACAGTCACTCACACATACACTGTACACAGCACACACATTCGCGTAAATTCGCCTGATTCGCGGTTCATAGAATATGCCGACATTCTCTGCCCCCGCTTTTCTTAGCGCCTTGGTCCCGATCTCTGGTTTGACAACCAGAATCGGGATAAACTTTTTGGCGGGATAAGGCTCTCACCCAGCGACAAAGTTCCAATAAGATTGTGGACTGATGACAGACATTGATGTCTCAGGATACGCATCAGCGAACGCCTTGGGGAGGCGGGCTTTTTCTTCGGTATATTTAAATTCAAAAGCTTCAAGCTCCCCATCCTTCTCTTCAATACAATCCATTTCTCCGCTATGATGGGCACGCCAGAAGTACATATTTACTGAGCGATTTCCGTAGCTGTTCCGTTTTACGCGCTCGCTGAACAGAAAATTCTCCCAGAGCGCCCCTGCGTCCTGCCGCATATGAAGCGGGTTAAAATTGTTGATAAGCGCATTGCGGATGCCGTTGTCATAAAAGTAGATTTTGCGCATCTTCTTTATCTCATTTCGTCTGTTCCTGGCAAGCGGTGGTACACGAAAAATCACGAATGCCTGTTCAAGAATGCGAATGTAATTGGCCACCGTGTTCTTATCTATTCCCAGGAGTTTTGCCAGCTCGTTGTAAGAAACTTCGCTGCTGACCTGTAAAGCCAGAGCCTGCAGCAACCGTTCAAGGGCTTCGGGGTTTTTCAGGCGCTGAAAGGCGAGGATGTCTTTGTAGAGGTAACTGCCCGCCACTTCCTTGATATACTCTATGGCTGTCTGCTGATCTTCAAGCAGTACTTCAGGATACATGCCCAGGACCAGGTTGCGTTCCAATAAACGGTGTGCAGTTCGAGCAGATTCAGAAGCAGCAAGTTCGGCTGCCGCGACGGGGTATAAATGCTGTTCGTACTTTCGGCCGGTAAGAGGTTCAGTTGTCTGATTGGACAGTTCGAAAGACGACGATCCTGTCGCTATTACCTGAGTGTCCGGGAAATGGTCGGCAAACAGTTTTAACGTCATCCCTATATCCCGTACTCGTTGTGCTTCGTCGATAACAACGAGTTTTTTGTTCCCTACCAACGCCTTCAGCTCACTTGATGTCACATCTTCCAAGGACGCGCGGATATCGATTTCGTCGCAATTCATATACAGCGCGTCGTGGCCGAATTCACTCATAACTTGGCGGACAAGTGTGGTTTTCCCCACTTGCCGCGCGCCGTAAACGATCAATACCTTTCCTCTGAACATGCGTTCCCGGATGTTCTGTTGGGCAAAACGTTGAATAAATTCCATAGATATGCCCCTATTTATGTGTGTTCATTCACAATTTTGCGTTCAATTCAGTGAATGTAATCGCTTAACTTTAATATGCAATCCAACATGAGTCCTCTCTGCCTGCGTAGCCTGCAGAAAAGGGGGGAGTGGAACGTGGAACGTAGAAGGTGAAAGGTCTACCGTTTTCAGCTTACCGTTCACTGTTTACTATTGATATTATTCACGTTCAGTGGTTCGGTCATGTTTGTTTAACCACGAAGTCCACGAAGAGCACGAAGGGGGAAGCATTTCTCTCATGGGGTTAGACCATGAGAGAACGGGTTGCCCTTCAGGCGGAATTTGCAGGGCTGGAGCGTCGCTCGCGGATTGAGTGTGTTATTCCTGCGCCAGGGCAAAGCCCCCTTTGCTTTGTCGTCGGACCCGACAAAGCAAAGAGCAATTTCCTTCCTTTGTGCAGCCATTCTTTGTGCTCTTTGTGCCCTTTGTGGTTCGTTTGATCTTCTCCGCGCCTCTGTCCCGATCTCTCCCTTTTCAGGCAGAATCGGGATAAACTCCAGCGTTGCGGGGGAATATATTTTTTGTAATTTCTCTCGAGTGTGTGATGACATAACTGATGCAAACGTTGGCACAGCAGGCACAATGGTATATATTAGTATATACCCGAAACAAAAGTGAGGACCCATTTATATGGAAACGTTTGCGAAATTATTCAAAAATGGGCAATCCCAGGCAGTGCGTCTACCTAAAGCGTTCCGATTCGAAGGCGACACCGTGAAAATCCGGAAAGAGGACAGGAAAGTGATTCTGGAGCCGGTGGAAAATACCGAATGGCCAACCGGGTTCTGGGAGGCGTTTACGTCGGATCCGGACTTTGAAGTGCCGAAACCACTGCCGTCCGACCCCGTAGACTTGGATCACCGCTGAAATGCGACTGCTTGACACCAATATCGTCGGCTACTGGATGAGGGGGGAGCAACATATTATTTCTCGACTCAGGCGCTGGCGCCCCTGTGATTTGGCCATTTCCGCGATCACGCTGGCGGAAATTCTTTATGGGATTGAAAAATCTCCCGTTCGGAAAAAACAACGCAGGGACAAGATGAACAGGATATGTAATCAACTGGACATTTTCGAATTTGATCAGTCTGCGGCCCGATATTATGCGCCTGTACGGAGCAACCTGGAAAAGAAGGGAACGCCCGTCAGTGAAAGAGACCTCCAGATTGCGGCAATCGCCCTTTCTCAGGGCTTATGTGTGGTAACGCATAACGTAAGCGGATTTTCCCGTGTACCAGGTTTAACCGTCGAAGACTGGGCGACGGGGTAAGCCTGTAACGTCTCGTAATCCTTCGAACTGGAATTACGGTCTACATATCCTAACCTTTCTGTCTCCAATCATAGAGACTTCAAAAAAGCCGCCTGCCGGAGAGACGCTCGGCCTCGAGCACAATATGTGGCGGAGGCCCGCCACATCCCCACAGGGGTATTGCCTTGAGATTACACGCTCCCGGCTCCAGTCTCATACGCAGAATCCGTCCGACGCATTGTCAGAAGCCCAAGTGTCGGTTTAAGGATAGAGCATGCCGATAAATTCGATGTTTAATGGTATGATACCATGAATACATTCGACACATAGGAGAAGGTAAGCACAGATGCACAACTTCGAACTGACTCTTATATAGTGTTGTCTATGAATACGGCGTAGGCCTCAAGAGATGCAAACAGTAAACGAGCGGAGAGGCAAAGCCGAACAAAAGGAATTCACAGATGAAGCGCGAATACGATGTCGTGGTCGTTGGCGGTGGAACAGCGGGAATCACTGCGGCCGTTCAGGCAGGCCGTGCTGGTGCGCATACGCTCCTCATAGAGAAGAACGCCATGCTCGGCGGAACGATGACCGTGGGCGGCATCAATGCACCGGCCCATTTCTTTGCCTGGGGCCAACAGATCATCGGCGGGATCGGATGGGAACTTGTGCGCAGAACCCTTGAGGAGACAGGCCACCCTGTGCCAACGCCCGAGTTCTCGCGTGACAACAACAAGCCTACGCATCTGGCCATGGACAAAACCATCTTTGCCGCGCTGTGTGATAACGCCCTGCTGGATGCGGACGTGGATCTTCTTTTTCACGCCATGCCTGCATCGGCAACGTTCCAGGACGACAGCTGGTCTCTCTATGTCTGTACCAAGACGGGACTACAGAGGACCTCAGCCAAGGTACTCATCGACACGACGGGAGACGCTAACCTTGTCACGCTCGCTGGGTTCGACCTGGTAAGACCGGACGTCGTTCAACCCGCAACGCTGGGCATGCACTGTTCGGGCTACGACGCCGAAGCCCTGGACTTCGACGCACTCAGAGCGGCATCCGAAAAGGCTATTGCTGCCGGTGAATTGAAGACCACCGATATCTCCTGGCAAAATGGCGACCCCGAAAACCTCCTCCGGGGCCACGGACGCAACGCCAATCACATCCGCGCCCCCCGAGCATACACCAGTGAAGGTAAGTCGGAGGTTGAGATAGAAGCTCGTCAAGCGGTTTGGCGTATGTACCGTTTTTTCCGCAGGCAGCCGGGTCTTGAGAACTTTCGCGTGGACTGGATATGCTCTGAAGTGGGCATTCGCGAAACCGCCACGATCAGGGGTAAAAAGACGGTTACGGTGCAAGACTACGAAGCGGGCAAATTGTACGAGGACGCTGTCTGCTATGCGTTCTATCCTGTCGACGAACATCTGAACGACGGACTGGGCATCAACCAGCGTACGCTCAAGCGCCACGTGCTGCCCACGATTCCACGCGCGGCCATGCTGCCTGCAGACAGCTCATTCCTCCTGGTGGCGGGCCGCTGCGTCGCCAGCGACCGAGAAGCCAACTCCGCGCTTCGCGTGGAGTGCCCCTGCATGGCCATGGGGCAAGCGGCGGGTGCAATGGCCGCGCTCAGCGTTCAAACAGGGCTTGATCCGGAAGAATTACCAATGAACGACATATACGCCCTCCTTCGAAAGCATGGCGCTGTGGTACCGGGAGACATCACAGACATTGACGACCAAGCGGATGGAAGCGACGCTTGACGGAACGTCTGATCTTCAAGGTGCTGCATGAACAGATCATATACAAAGCGACTGACACTCCGACCGCAGAGGTTCTCATTGAAGAATCTTCTGACAGACACATGATGGACAGAAACATGAAGATCCTGTATGCTGCTGTCAGCAGAAGCAGCCGAATTATTAAACGCGAATTGTCTTTAGGTATCCATTGGTTCAAATAGGATTGAGCCGAAAGCTTGTTCGATGATCAGTA
>CAJXKU010000261.1 GCA_913055945.1 uncultured Lentisphaerota bacterium
GTTTCCGCACTTCTGCCCTTTGTTTAAACGGTTATCAGCGATGATTTCGTCAAGGCAATTCGGGTACAGCACACTAGACGTGCTCGCAAAGCATAATCGAATCGAACTCATTTCGCGACAACGTTCGCGAGAAGGTTACGAAGTAACAGCAGCTCCCCGGCTGGACAGTAATGGGAGCAGTAATCACCGCAACCGGCACGGTGGTCGGAGACAACGTCCCCATAAAACGACGCAGAAAACACACTCGCCGGCTGAAAGCGTGCTAACCAAAAAACAAGTACAAAGGTATGAAGTTTTTTGTCTACGTTGTACCCCAACGCGGCAAAAGTTCTTTTTACTATGCTGGACATGAAACGTACCCCGAGTATGTTAGTGTACATAGATAAGCGTTTCCGTACGTTGTATGGAAGAAGAAACACAAAAAAGGAACCTCCAGCACCATGAACAGGGCAGAAAAGATACGTAAGACAGCAAATTGCCAGCGGTTTACGCTCATCGAATTATTGGTGGTTATCGCCATCATTGCTATTTTGGCGAGCATGTTACTCCCGGCGTTGAAGCAGGCACGCCAAAAGGCGCTGGCGATAAGCTGTACAAATAATTTGAAGCAACTCGGCACGACTGTGCACTTTTACGCGGACGACCATGACGGCTGGATATTCTCAGCGAATGATAATAATGAGACACCTTGGGGTGTATGGGGCGGGATGGTCGTATCTCGCTGGAACAAATCTAACCTCTCGAGAGATTACATTCAGAACGAGGGAATACTTGGGTGTCCCTGGGGGGATTTCCTGGATGCCGACGGTAAGGCTAAGCATCCGAAGAGAGTCTATGGGATGAATACATATGCATGGAGTGACAGGACCTATAAGCCCCAGGACTCCCAAGATAAAGGATACGCCAATATCTATAAAGCAAAGACCCCTCAACCTTCTCGGTGGGACTTGTTTGCGGATGTGTGGAATGGTGGCAAATTCGAACATCAATATTTTAACTACAAGGAAGGCGCAGGACCGTGGAGGGGGTCGATACACGTACGCCATGGCGGGATTGCGAATGTTCTGTTTGCGGATAATCATGTGGAGGGGCTTGGCCCGCGGGCCTTGAGACAGTCCATATCCACAGATAAATACTATAACCAACAGCAGGTCAACCTCCCGTGTCCAGGCCCGGATCCATTTTAGTAGTGTGCAGGAACCGCTAGCCCTGGGTGCTTACGAGGGCGCTGCCGGCGACATTCAAGATTGGCTCGGCTCAATTGATAAAAGCCATCTTTTTCTCAGCGCAAGGCGACAGTTTGCAAATGATCGGCAAAGTCGCAAGATCCTTTATAAGGTGTCAGGGGGCGATCTTTCGGAACACTGCGCGCAGGCATTGCATGCAGCGGACTGCGTCCACCGTGACGATTACAGCATGGATGTTGACGACATGCTGAATGCAATTCCTGAACGCAGTTCTAAAGCGCTGCAGAAACCGCAGCGCACGCCAAAGACAGCCTTGCGGCTGTCGTACATGTGGTTTGGTAAGCCGCGCCCTGGCGCGGCGCTGACATTTTCTGCAATGTGGTAGGCCGAACCAGGCTTCGGCCTACCACAGCGGCGCCGGGCCGCCGACACTCCGAGAGATGCTGCGCATCAGTCCACCGATCGGCTTTGCCGATCTCTGGAGTGGCTGTAGCCTGGTACAGCTTTGGTAAGCCGCGCCCTGGCGCAGCGATATTCTCTTGAGCATCGGGACCAGCCGCCACCTGAGGCCGCGGTCGGCGAACGCGGCCTACCGAGAAACAAAACTCGGCCACACGACGTCCCCAAAAAGGATACCGGGCGTACCCTGTGCGAGTACGTCTGAGTTCCGCTTTTAAGCGGAAGTCCCCCGGCGGCTTCAGCCGCCGGCATCGCATGTGTACGCACACAATCACACTCCATGAATCATACACCGTGCACCGTTCCACTGCAAAGCTTGCCGGGGTTGCATGCCCCCCTGCGAACCCCTACTGCATGCAGCGTGACTGAGAGAACCGCACAATCCTCTTTTCGTATAACATGCTGCTATACAACGGTGTCTACGCATTCATACATTGGATCTAGAAAAATCAGTGTAACACTGAGCGAAAAAACGGAAGATAGCCATTACAATATTAATAGGAGGGGAATATACGTCAATATGCTACTTCAACACACACAAATACGAACTAAGCAACGGAAGCCTCTTCCGCCGAAATTTCGGAGGCTACGATATGCGGTAAACAGCATCTTGGACTACTATTACTACACCATAATAAAACCAGCATAAAGAATCGACAGCTCTTTAGGCGGAACCATACGATGCAACAAGTTGTCGAGCTCACTATCAGGCGGGACGATGTGATTCGTATGATATGGCTGAGTACGGTCCCTGCCACTGTATGCGTTATGTGCGGCGGAGAATGAATTGAAGACAGGGAAAGCACAGGACTGGAGAAGATTCTCGAAACAGTAAAGGCTAAACGTTGTACTATTGAGGCTGCGGACAGGGAATACGAAGACAGCCACTACCAATGGGCAAGTTGAGCGCTTGAGCGAGCAACGGTCAGAACCGAACAAGGAACTTGCCGGTAAAGCGTTCGGAGCCTCGCAAACACTAAACGACTAATGCAGACTGCAGAACGATAAGCAGTGAACACTGAAACGACAACCACAAGGAGGACACACGAAATGCGTAACAGCAAGACACGATCCTGGGTGAGAATTTTGATCGTTGGTGCAGGGCTTCTTATCGGGGACGTAAGCATGGAGTACGCCAAAGCGGAAGCGCAAGCAGACCGGATGAGCAGTCAGTCCGGCCAGTCCAATAAACATGACGAAATAGCGTTCGTGGACGGCTCGCTTCAGGATGCGGGATCCATAGTTGCCGGACTGCCATCCTCGATTCGGACGTACCGGTTGAGCGCAGCGTCTGGCCAGTTGCAACGCATGGCTGAGATCATGCAGCAACAGAGCGCTGTTGGGGCTGTCCATATATACAGCCACGGCAAAAGCGGCAAAATGCTGCTCGGAGGTGAACGAATCAGCAGCCGGAATATCGACAGCAAAGCGCCACACCTCCGAGCGTTCGCGAACGCGTTGAGAAAAGATGCAGACATTCTGTTGTACGGTTGCGACATTGGACAGAATCCTGCATTCATAAGCAGAATTCGCAGAATGACGGGTGCCGATGTAATGGCTTCTGATAACCCTACTGGAGCGTCTGCGCACGACGGCGACTGGGAGATGGAGGTCGCCAAAGGAAACGTGGGTACGGCCCCTCAGGGGATCGGCGGGTATAAGCATGTGTTGGCCGCTCCCACGAATATCCAGTTCGGTCAGCCGGTGCCGTTTACCGTAGAGAGCGGGCATAATGCGGTGACACCTTTGGGAAACAAAGTATCAGCCATCACGGATCAAGACGATGATTCTGAGCAGGTTACCATAGACGACACCATCGAAGACGGCTTAAAGTTAGGAAGCACGACGTATGGCAGTATTTACATCGGCACAAACGGGTATATAACTTTTGGTCATAGCAACACGTCTTATTCCTCTGTCGGTATCCCCGACTATACTCAGGGTCCCATGATCGCTGGTCAGTTTGACGATCTGGATCCGGGCGACGGCGGCGATATTTATTTACAAGAAGATGATGCTAATGACATCGTGACGGTTACGTGGGAAAACGTAGAACCGTATGAATCCCCTACGGATGGCAGTGGTACGAACACGTTTCAAATTCGGTTGCACGGCGCCGGCAACGGTGATTTTGCCATAGAAATCCGCTACGAGGACATCAGTTGGACAAGGGGGATGCCTGCAGATCCCGGCAATTACCCCACTGCAGGGTGGACGGTAGGTGATGGCGAGACGTACGGAGAAGTGACGGACTCCGGAACCTCGGATTTTATTACGGTTGAGGATGAAACAAACATCGACCACACCGGCGTGTTTGCTTGGGAAGTCACGAACGGTGGTGTCGAAGAGATCGATATAGCGACACCGGAGAATTCTTCCGGCGGCACGGAGGTCGGACCGCTGACGGCTGATGATGCGGATAATACGCTTGATGAGTTGACGTTTACCCTTTTAGACGACGACAACGGAAATTTTCAAATTGTAGCGGAAAGCGGCACCCACAAAGTCGAGGTGGCTTCAGGAGCTACGCTCGATTATGAAACCAGCACAGAACGTCAGATTCAGGTGCAAGCAGAAGACCCCGATAACAACACTGATTCGGCATGGTTAACCATTCCCATCACCGATGTCAATGAAACGCCAACCGCCGAGGACGACACCGTATCCACAGACGAAGATACACCGTTTAGTACACCCGACCTTGTGGATGCGAACGACACCGATCCGGAGAACGATACGCTAAACGTGTCATCCTTGGATACAACGGGCACAACTGGGACGGTCAGCGATAACGGTGACGGTACATTTGATTACGACCCCAACGGCCAGTTTGAGTCTCTGGACACTGGGGAAAGTACCACGGACAGCTTCGGTTATACGATTAACGATGGCAATAGCCATACAGACACTGCCACAGTGACAGTGACAGTCAACGGCGTGAATAACGCCCCCCTGGCCGTAAATGACAGCACAAGTACCGATGAGGACACGGCGTTCACCACGGCAGACCTTGTAGCAGCGAACGATTCGGATCCAGAGGGGCATTCACTGAGTGTGACAGAAATCGACACCAGTAGCACCCAAGGCACGGTGACAGATAACGGCGACGGGACCTTCGATTACGACCCGGACGGTCAGTTCGACGGCCTCGTTTCGATCCGGGGGGTTACAGCCGTTGTTGACCTCGTAGTAGTCGTCGGTGCCGGCGAACTCCCGCGAGTCGGCATGGACCACCGAGCCGTGGTTCGCCAGATAGAACCAGTGAGATTTCCGGTC
>CAJXKU010000262.1 GCA_913055945.1 uncultured Lentisphaerota bacterium
TCCATCAATTCTTTCAGTCTCTTCACCCCTTCCGCTGTCCCTTTCTCCGGAATCTCGTTACCTAAACTCCACATAATCACGCTGGGGTGATTTCTGTCTCTACGGATAAAATCCCGCAGGTCAGTCTCGGCCCACCCCTCGAAGAACCGGTGATACCCCCCGTGGATCTTTCCTACCGCCCATTCGTCAAATGCTTCGTCCATAACGAAAAAACCCTTGCGATCAGTCATCTCAAGAAAAGCAGGCGAAGGTGGTGCGTGGGCCGTACGGATTGCATTGCATCCCATTTCTTTGAGAATATCAAGACGGCGTTCAAGCACACCATCGGGGACAGCGGTTCCCACACAGCCGGCGTCACCGTGTTCACACACCCCCTTGAGGTTGCGAGCCTTACCGTTGTATACAAAGCCGATCTCCGGGTCGAAACAGAACGTTCTGAAACCGACCGTCATCCTTGTTCTGTCCGTCATGGTGCCCTGAACATACAGTTCGATCTCCAGATCGTAGAGGTAAGGATATTCCGGCGCCCAGAGGTGCGGGGATTCAACAATAAGGCATTCACTCGCGTACGAGTCGGTATTCGCGGCAAGGTTAAGTTCCTGCACCCGGGTGTCACGGACAGCCCCCTCCTGGTCGTAAAGATTCGTCCTCATTGTAACGGCCGTGGTCTGCCCTGCCCTGTTCCGGATTGACGAGTTCAGCTGGACTGATGCCCATGACGCATTGACATGGGGGGTCGACACCCGGACGTCGTTGGGCGGAATATGTACGCAGCCACCCGTCGACAACCAGACGTGTCTGTAAATACCCGAGCCCGTGTACCACCGCGCAGAAGGCTGGCATGAATTGTCTACCCGGACAGCCAGCTCATTGTTTTCCCCGTAGCGGATAAAAGGCGTAAGTTCATAAAAAAAGCTCACATATCCATTCGGCCTAAAGCCAAGCCAATGGCCGTTCATCCATACATCGCTGTTGCTGTAAACGCCATCAAACTCCACATATACCGTGCACATCCTCCACTCTTCCGGCACATACAGATGTTTCCTGTACCATCCGACGCCCGCCGGGAGGTACCCGCCGGCGTAAGACATCGGATGTTCCGCTGAAAAATCGCCCTCAATACTCCAGTCATGGGGTAAATCCACGACGCGCCAACTACGATCTTCCAGCCCCGGTTGCTCGGCACCCTGCACATCACCGTGGTAAAATTTCCAGTCAGCATCTATAAGATATCTGGATACCTTTGTCATCAGTCAAAATCCCGATTATTTTTTATCAATTGCTGGATAACAATCCGTCCTCTCTGCGGATCTTCCATACTATATCGATGGTTGGTCGAGTGTGTCGGGGGAGACCGGAATTTCTGCCTAACCCGAATATTCCACAACGCCAAAAACGAACAAAATCACTATAGTAAAGACGTAATCACACCGTATCGATCATTTACAATCTCTCTTATGTGAAACCGTTGGCATTCTCCACGAAACAACCATCCCAAACCCGTAGTGCCATTCGAACCATGATATGGGCCCAGTCGATGGGGGCGCCCACCCCTCAGGCCCTTATCAACGGAGGGGTCCTCTCTCTTTTTATTCTTGCCCTCGGCGGATCCAAGTTCGCTGTCGGCGCTGCGTTCACCATGAACTTTTTTGCCCAGATCATTCGGACCCTCATGGCCCCATACGTAGATGTTGCCAACAAGAAAAGAATGGTCATCATCTGGTTCAGCACGACGGTGCTCTTTCTGGGGGCGCTGCTTATAGCTCACCCGATCCAGCTGGCCTGGGGAAACAAGGCGGCCGTATGGTATGTGGTCATCATCTTCCTCGGTCAGCGTCTCTGCGTCAACGTGGGGGCCGCCGCATGGATGCCCATGCTGTCGGATCTTATTCCGGAATCACTGCGGGGGCGGTTTTTCGGTCGGCTTCGCCGGAACTTCCAGATTGTTTCCTTCATCCTGATCCTGCTGATCGGATGGTACCTGGGGACTTCGCCATCGATCACAAAGTTCTATCTGGTTTTTCTGGTCCTGTTTCTCATGTCCGCCGCACGGCCGTTGCTCTTACTGCGTCTGCCCGAAACTCCGCCGAGCAAAGAAGGGCCCCGTGAACCCATATTCCGCAATATTGCTCGCCCGTTTCAGGATTCAAATTTCCGCGCTTTTCTTCTCTTCTGGGCGAGCGTGGCCTTTACCGTCAACATGGCGAGGCCGTTCGCGGTTCCGTTCTTAAAAGAAGACCTGGCTTTTCCCGCCTCAATCACGACCTATGCTTCGGCTGCGCTGATCCTGGGCATGGTGATCGGCTTACTCCCATGGGGCCGGGTCGCTGACCGCTTCGGCAACAGGTTTGTCTTCCTTCTGAACATCGTGCTTATGGCGGGTGCGTTTCATGTACTCGCATCGACGCCGAATTATCCTTCAAATTCCCTCATGGCCATGCTCGTCGGCATTCTCTCGTTTCTCCTGATCGGAATCGCGATCGGCGGGCTGGGCATCGCCCACACGGTCCGCCAGATGTACGCCGCACCGTCCGAACATCGCGGCGCGTATATGGGCGTATTCTACACCACCAACGGACTGATCTCCGGCATCGTTGCAACCGGATCAGGGGCAGTGCTTGAGCAGCTGCCGGAAAGCATTCAACTCATGGGCACAGAGATGGACCCCATGCGGATCTTTTTCCCCGGCGCCGCTCTGTGTGTCCTTATCACACTGCTTCTGTTGGCCCGGCTCGAACCGCTCGCCGAACGCCCGATCCGTCACACCGTCGCCAACTTCATCAGCCTCCTTCCGCCCACGCTGACCATACCGTTACGGCTCATCAATCTGGATCCGCACCAGCACGACAGGTAAAAGCGGGTGCCATACCGAGCTTTGCGGAAAATCTTTACCGAACGTATTGACATTTAGGACCTTGCCATTTTTTTCTGTTTTGACCGAACTTGACATTCTTTTCATAGTTGCTATAATAGCAATATGACTTCGTTACCGGCACAACCAGTTAAAGGACTGATCGATGGCCTGGAGGTCCTGCAGCAACTCTCCATGGCTGGTCATAAAATGGGAGGCAAGGAAATTGCCCGTAGACTCGGCCTGGAAACCAGCCGGGTTAATCGAATCTTAAAAACCCTTGCTCACTTGGGACTGGCGCACAGAACACCCGAAGGCAAGTACCTCGCAGGACCTGCTGTGCATATCCTTGCTGCTGATTTTCTCTTCGGCGGGGGCTTGGTCAGGGAATCGCTTCCCTGCCTTGAGCCCCTTACTGAGGAAGGACTGATTACAGCATTAGGCATGCTTTGGGAAGACAAAGTCAGCTACATTTTCCATCATACACCGGGCATGGCTATTGAAGAAGGCCTCGGAAAAACCTCCCTGTTTCCCGCCTCAAAGTCCGCAATCGGCCTCATTCTTCTTGCGCAGAAAACCGACGAAGAAATCAGAAGGCTTTATACAGATAGAGAAGTCCCCGGAATTCAGGGCGGTGTAGAGAATCTTGTGAAAACAGTACAACGCGCGAGGAGCGTGGGATTCAGCGAAGTTGAAACTAACTTTCACAGCATTGCTGTTGCGGTCGGAAGTCCCGCTTTCGCCGCAGTAGCGTTTTCCGGTAACATTTCTGACCACGACAAGGATCGCCTGGTTAGACGGTTGCAGAATGCGGCAGCACGCATAGAACAGAACCTCAGTCAAAACGAACGGAAGGGAGAGAATAATGCAGCAGATCACCGTTAACGAAAGCATTGACATTGTCCAGGAGAAAGACGTGCTTGTCTTAGGCGGCGGTCCGGCAGGAGTAGGTGCCGCAATGGCAGCAGCCCGGGAAGGTCTGGACGTAGCGATCGTAGAACAGACGAATGCCTTAGGCGGAATTGCCACTACAGGCGCACACGGCCATATATGCCTTTACTCCGCGTGGGGCGACCCCGAGACAAGAGTCGTGGGCGGTATTTGTCATGAACTGGCAGAAGAAACGACAAAACGCGGCTATGGCGTGTATAACGGGGCGAATTTTGATTTTGAAGAAGAAGCCTTTAAACTCATTCTCGACGAATATGCGGAGCATTATGGCATAGAATTGTTTTATTATACCCAGTTTTCGGACGTGGTCGTGGAAGACGGCGCCATAAAGGCAGTGATCATTCAAAGCAAAAGCGGCAGACAAGCGATTGCCGCGGAAACGGTTATAGATTGTACAGGCGATGCGGATGTCGCCTTCAGGGCCGGGGTCCCTTATGAACAGGGAAGAGAGAGCGACAATGCCATACAGCCCGTGAGCCTGATGTTCAAAATCGGCGGCGTGGATCCGGACAGATTGGAAAAATTTAAACAGGAAGAATACCCGGAGAAATACGGCAGAAACGACTCGGCAAAACTGACAGCGCTATGGGAAGAAGCCATCCGCAATGGCGATATGAGGCCTTTCCAATCACAGATCATGGGCTGGTGGTGGACACCTACAAGACCGGACCAGATGGGCATCAATTTCTCGCATGTCAACAATGTGGACCCCACTGAGGTCAAGGATCTTACCTACGCCACTCTCGAAGGAAGGCGGCAAGCATTCGAAACCGTTGATGTGTACAGAAAATATGTAGGCGGCCTTGAGAACTGCTGGATGAACTATACTGCGGCGCTCCTCGGTACCCGCGAGTCACGGCGAATATCCGGCCTGTATAGAATCACCGAGGAGGATCTTCTCGAACAGAGTGAATTTCCGGATAGTATCGGGTACGGCTCTTTCTTTATTGACATACACAACTGCACCGGCCCCGGCATGGATGAAGCGGCCCGCGCCCGCCTGTTCGAGCCCTTCACCCCCGGCCAGACGGCGCCGGGCAACCTCGGGCTCGGCCTGGCCATCGCCGAACGGCTCCCCC
>CAJXKU010000263.1 GCA_913055945.1 uncultured Lentisphaerota bacterium
ACTGGCCATGCTCAAGGTAAACACCACAGCCGAAACACGAAGCGAAATTATGCAGATTTCTGACATCTTTAAGGCCAGCATCGTGCATGTTTGCAGTGAAGACGCAGTGGTCATAGAACTCACCGGCTCGTCCGACAAAATCGATGCTTTTATGAATCTTATGCAGAAGTTCGGCATTATCGAACTCGTACGTACCGGTAAAGTAGCGTTAGCAAAGTCACCGGAAGCTACAGAAACGTTAAGCGAATTTTACTCGTAAACCTTCTTATGGAATTACCGCCTCTTCCCGCTTACAGGCTTATGTTGCACACCACTTAAGCCTGTAAAAACGCATCCCGTTAAGCATAGCGCGACGTTCAGCCTAAAATACGCAGGTTCACTGCCTTATTCTGTCCAGATGGGTATATCGGCGAATAAGCTGAACCACACGGAACATAAAACAGACACAGATCAAGCGCAGGTTCAGCCTCTTACATCCCGAGTCCTAATACGGCACCCCCAGGCTGCGTTCTTCCCACTGCGCCGGCGTACTCCAGGGGAGATTGCCCTTTTCGCTATCTTCCGTCTGTGAGGACGTCCGGCATCCACTCGTCGCAGAAAGCAGACACAGCAACGTCAATAACCCGACCCCCAGGACCACGTGTTTAGGCAGGATATCCATCATGTGCACAGCTCTCATTTCCGTTCAGAACAAAGCCAACGTAAAACCTTCGATGACTTTCATTGCCACCATCGCAGCCAAGCTGAGGAAAATCACAGCGATACATGCGGTATTAAATGCACTCTGCAACATATGAGTTTTCCGACCTTCCTTTTTAGCGCGTTATCCTTCTGCTTTCTCTTGTGACTCCTCTTCCTCTTCCTCTTCTTCCTCCATGGCTGAAGGCGCATATTCTACAGCGTCCCCCACACGGACATCCCCCTCCTTAACCCCTCTCATAACATTTGCTACGGCATTTTCCTCTTTCACTCGGGTCACTTTCAGACGCGCCACGTAGTTCCCCTCGCGACCTACAAGGAGCTCGGTTCCGCTGGCGACATCTCCCACGCCTTTATCCAGGACGACAAATCCCCATTTTCTATTTACTTCCAGAATTTCACCTTTCAGCTCACCGCTGAATTTCGCATCCGTACTAGCCATATACTCGCTGAGTTTCTGTTGCAGTTCCTGTTTCTCTTCTCTCAGCTTTTTAATTTTTTCCCCGCTCTTCGCTTCCTTGAGTTTGTCTTCCAATTCAGAAATTTTTTCGCGTTTTTCGTTCAATTTTTTGCGAGCCTGCTTCAATTCTTCTTTCTTTTCCGCCAACTTCTGCTCGAGGATGGGAATCCGCGCCAGTTTTTCTTCAATTCCGGAGTAATCTTTCTCCAATGTCTCTAATGCTTGATTATACGTACGTTCCTGTTCACTTCCGATGTCTGCCGCACGAACCTGCCAGTCATAATTCCCTATCTCCTGAGGGGCAGCCTTCAGCGTATCCTCATAGCTGTCCGATCGCTTTTTCAGCGCCCTGACATCGCTTTCAAAGGTACTGAGTGGCTCCTCGTGCTGAAAATCACCCAACTCTCCTTCGCCAGTTTCGGCCCTCTCGCTTAACCTGCTCTTACTCAGCGGGGTTCCAATGACCTCGGCACATTCGGCGATGGTATTGATCATCTCTTCATCCCGACTCTTCATCTTTTGCGCATGTGTTGCGATCTTATTTATTATCCCCTGATATTCCAGCTCCTCAAGCTGAAGCTGCTTCAACCCTGTCTCTGAGATAAATTCCCTGGGTATGCCCAGATTCATCCCCGTCTGAAACAGTCCTTCCGCCAATTCATTCCGCTGCTTCTCCACAGCGGTCGTCAACGTCCGGGTTTTTTCCAAACCGTTGCGGAAGGTATTCTCTTCATAATCCGGATAAGTACTTTTTTCGGTCTGCGCCTCGTGAAAGGAACGCCAGCTCAATGAGCCGCTCTCCGGCGTCTTCGCATCAGTGTCTCTCGGGGTGAAGGTGACATCGGCCTTTGTTCCGGTCTTGCTATTCTCGTCAAGCTTCTCAACCACGTCTGTGACGGTGGTGGCCAACTCTTCTCCCCTTTGCCGAAATTCCGCGCGGCGCTGAAACAGTAGATAACTAAGACCTGCCGCCGTCAAAGCTAACACCACGATCAAAATCAACAGAATGCGGTTCAATGTTGCCATAGCTACGCAACTCCTATTCTCTCTATTCTATAATTCACTACGCCGAGTCCATCTGTCATTAGATTAGACTATAAATCATCCCATTGTTTTTTCACATTTAATTTACACCATAATGGCGAAACTTAATTATTTCCAAGTACCACCGGAACAATTCGTCACCTGCTAAAAGCCACAATAACACGGCTGTTGCGATAAAGGTCCCGAAAGGAACAGCACCGCCGTTCCTGCCCAGAGAGATCAAGTACACCCCGCCCCCGATAACCGTGCCCATCAGTGCACCAATCATCAACACAAACAGTACAGCGTCCACGCCGAGTAAAGCCCCCACCATCGCGCTCAATTTTACATCGCCCCAGCCCATTACTTCGCGAGGAATGCTCCAATCTGTCACTTCAGCGTCCAGAACCTGAACATCCTTTAGGGGGATTTTTTTATCCCCAATGTACATTGTATTCCTCTGCACATCCAATTCCAAATCGTGCTTATCCCGCAGGACATATTCACGCTCTTTTCCGTCGAGTTCATAAACAAGTGAATGCAGGTTTCGGATTCGAGCGCTAAACCTGTCGCCGGCTCGCTGAAGCACTTCATCCCAATGGGTAAATTCTCCCGTATCTGCCAACACAAAACCGGAGGCTGATCCCCACAACGACACTGGCTTTTCAGCACTGCCCCTTACACGACCGAACAATAACTTACCCCCCTCAAGGAATACCCAGAGGAGTATCCCCCCCAAAGCCGCGCCGGCGAGTGTATGAATCACAGCCGTTGTCCTGAGTGCCAGAAATGATTTTTCCGCAAGTACGCCCTGTGTAAGCCACGAGTAGATCTTTGTTTCCAGCAAAGCCGGCTCCACAAAGCTCGGGATCTGCTGCCCCTGGACAAGCCCCGCCGGATGTACGAGCGCCAGAAAAAGCGCAAAACCGAGCCCCGAATACGTTATTTCATCAGGTATAAGGTAATGCTGGAAGTCGATACACGCCACCGCCACCATGGCGGCTCCCAAAAAGAGAAAGGTGAGAAGAATATTCAGGTTATATCCCTCCTGAAAGCATCGGATCCAGATCAACAGGAACAACAGGGCGGTGAAAAGCTCGACAAAAAAATACCGGGGGGATATCGTGCCCCCGCAGTAACGGCACCGCCCCTTCAGGATCATCCAGGCCAGAACAGGAATATTTTCATACGCTTTCAGAGCGTGGCCGCACTTAGGGCAATGACTGTTCGGAAAAACGAGCGATTCCTCACGGGGTAATCGCCAAATGCACACATTCAGAAAGCTCCCCGCACAGGCGCCGAACAGGAAAAAGAAAACACCGAAGATGATAAAGACTGGTAGGCTTATGCTCATTCAGAAAAACTCTATATGAACCTCAGATCGTCCTCGCACCTCGCTAAACACCGGATTCATTCAAACGTAACCCACAGGGAATTACCTTCTCCTGTCTTCACACTCAACCTGCCGCCTGAAATAAAGCCCGCCGCATTTCTTCCACCGGCGCCGGCTGTCCTGTCCATAAAGAAAAACTTCGTGCACCCTGGTGCAACAACATGCCAAAGCCTTTCTCAACGGCGCATCCCCGAGCCTGTACAGCTGAGAGAAACGGCGTCGCCCGATAAATCATTTCGTATACAGCCGTATCCTTCTCCACCAACTCCGGCGACAGCGGCAGCGGATCTTCATCTTTCAAACCGAGCGAAGTCGACTGTACCAGAATGTCGGCCTTTGTCAGCAACCTCCGCAATCCCTCTTCGTCGTCCAACGGACACCACTGCACCTCACAACCCGACGCGAGTCGCTGAACGATTTCCGCCAACACGCGCGCCTTTTCTGCGGTACGGTTGATCAACCCAATGGCTGGTACCCCCTGGCGAGCAAGAAACACCGAAGTGGCTTTTGCAGCTCCGCCGGTACCAAGGAATACCAGCCTCGATGCTCCTACATCCAGCCCAAACGCCTCTTCAAGAGCCTTCTCCAGTCCGTAACCATCCGTGGAGTACCCCTGCAGCTTTCCGTCCTGTTTCACCACAGTATTAACACTCTCGGCCGCAGCAGCATCAGGCCCCAGTTCGTCAACAAGCCCCACCATCGCGTGCTTATGAGGAAGGGTGACGTTCCACCCTGCAATCTCCGGTTCATCCCGGAGGCGTGCCACTTCTTGCTGTAACGACTGCGGCTCGACCGGTTTCACCTCGTAATCCGCCTCAATACCGCAAGCCTCAAACGCGGCTTTCTGCATGGGCGGCGATAGCGAATGCTTCACCGGCCAACCAAGCAATAGGTACTTCGGGCGCCCCATAGAATTACCTACCTTTCACGCATTCCTTTGTCTTACAACGTTCCGAACCATTTATTCACCTTGTACTGTAATCACAACTCGGCGGCGTCGGGGCTTGATATCACACTCCACATGTACGATCTGCTGCCAGGTTCCCAGCACCGCTGCCCCGCCTTCGACCGGTACTGTAAGGGACGGCCCCGCCAAACTGGCCTGAAGGTGCGAATGCGCATTACCGTCCATCCACGCCGCTTCGTGCCCATAATCCCGCCTCTGCGGAATCAGCTGATCCAACAGTGTGGGAAAATCCTTTTCGAGGCCGGGTTCGTATTCAATCGTAGTTATGATTCCGGTACTACCGACGTTAAAAATGTGGGCCAGTCCT
>CAJXKU010000264.1 GCA_913055945.1 uncultured Lentisphaerota bacterium
ATAGAAACACATGATTTGACAAAGAAATACGCGAATGATTTCGTGGCGCTGGACAGTTTGAACCTGAGTATAGAAGAAGGAGAGGTTTTCGGGTACATCGGTCCTAACGGGGCGGGAAAAACCACAACCATACGGATCTTGTGCGGTTTACTGAAGCCTACCGCCGGTCAAGCGTTGATTGCCGGACATGATGTTCGTCGCCATCCGAGGAGTGTAAGAAAATTGGCCGGTTACCTGCCCGACTCATTCGGCGTATATGAGGAAATGCGCGTTTGGGAATATCTCGACTTTTTCGGCGCGTGTTTCAAAGTCCCTAAGAAAGTGCGGCGGCAGCGCATTGATGAAGTTCTGGACGTAACTCAAAGTTCTGCGATGCGCGATTACTTCGTGGATACGCTGTCGCATGGCATGCGGCAGCGTATCGGGATTGCGAAAACGCTCATGCATGATCCGCAAGTGCTTTTCCTGGACGAGCCGACCAGCGGGCTTGATCCTCGCGGACGTATTGAAATGCGGACAATGATCCAGCGTCTCGCTGAGATGGGGAAGACGGTGCTCGTGTCCAGCCATATTCTGCCGGAATTGGCAACGGTCGCCGACCGGGTCGGGATCATTGAGAATGGACAGCTTCTTGCACATGGAAGTATTACCGAAATCATGGAACAGGTCAGGCCTAACCGGTTGATCCAGATGAGGTTCCTGTCTGACGCGGACGAAGTAACTCAGGTCGTTAACGATCTGGTGGAGCAGAACAGTATTTTTCACCCGGAACTTTATGAGGATGTATTGCAGTTTGAAGTCAGCGGCGATGACGCACTGTTGGCCTCAGTTCTTACGTATTTCGTAACCAGCGGCATCTCGGTTGCCTGGTACCAGGAACAGGAAGCGGATCTGGAAGAAGCGTTTATGAAGGTTACCGACAGCAGTGTGGCGCCGGGAGCCAGGCGGAATACGCGGGCTGAAGGATGATTGGGGTCAAGGAAAACGACTGATCCAGGAACTGGAGGCGATTGTGACAAGTAATCCGGTACTTATACGCGAGTTTGTAACGAGCTTGCGCACGTTTCGTGCCCTGGCAGGTGTTGTGGGATTTCTGGTCCTGCTGACAGGCCTTATTGTTCTTATGTGGCCGACTCACGGTATATACTCGATGGCGGCGGCTTCGAGCCAGAAGCTTTTCAGCACAATGAGCTTCGCGTTCCTGGCCGTGATCTGCCTCTGTGCTCCCGCGTTCACCGCGGTCGCAATTACGCATGAGCATGAGCGGAACACCTATGATCAATTGCATTATACGCTGCTTCGGCCCAGCCAGATCATTGTTGGAAAACTGGCCGCGGGGGTCGGTTACTTAATGCTGCTGATCCTGTCGACACTGCCGATGATGGGAGCCTGCTACATGCTTGGAGGGGTCGGGGGAGGACAGATCCTGAAAGTTTACGCCGTAGTGATCGCCGCCGGCGTGTTCCTTGGCTTATGCGGGTTGTTGTGTTCGACGTACGCCCGAAGCAGCTACCGGGCTTTACTCGGGTGTTACGGACTGATCCTGTCGATAACCGGCGTCACATGGATTCCTTCCATCGTTCTGGGCCTCTGGGCGCAGAAAGTGCATGCGATTCATCTTGTCCGCGGGTTCAGTCCTTTCGCTGCACTGGTCGCGATCGTACGCCCGCAGCAGTTTGACGGTGAACATCTCGTGTCGCCCGAAGCCTTCGGCACATTCTGTGATAGTATGTGGCCGTTCCTCGGGCTCGCGGGCGTAGGATCAGTGGTGATCTTCGCTTTTATCTACAGGCGGATTATGCGTCCTCCCCAGCCGCGGCAACGCGGAAATACCGCTATCATAGAAAATCGCAGTGAGTTGATGAAGCGCAGGTTGAAGTTTCCCTTTTTCCTTTTTGATCCGCGGAAGCGCAAGCGGATGATCGGGCGGATCATGAATCTGATTTTTGTAAAGGAGATGCGCTCTAAGGCTTTCGGCAGGAGCCAGTGGGTTATACGTTGTATGTACATCGCGCTGTTCGTGTCGCTGGCGCTGGCGTTTCTGCCCCTTACCCAGGTTGCACAGATCGGCATCGAGACGATTACCATTACCTGCGTAGCGCTGCCGCTCGGCGCGATCGTCCTGATTACACCGGTGATTACGGCCACAGCCGTTACGGAGGAACGGGAGAAAAATGTCTTTGATATGCTCAGGACAACCCTTATTTCAGCGTGGGATATTGTGTCGGGGAAGCTGCAGATGGCATGGTTTTTCCTTGTGTTGCTCATTATCAGCATGCTGCCGACGTTCTTCGTCCTCGCGTATGTCTCAGCTGAACCTGGTGATATGCAGCATCTGAGCAAGGGGATTAATCTGATGCGGCCTTTCCGGTTTAAATTCGCCGAAGGTTGGGAATCTTTGCGTCAGGTCGATTATTATTTTATGGCGGATATGGGGGCGGCTTTCGCCGTTGTTGTTCTGGCTATGATCTTTGCGAGCTGTATTGGTATGTTAAGCAGTGCTCTGAGTCGCCGTTCCTCCACGGCTGCAGGTGTGGCTTACGGCGTTACAATTCTTTGGACTGTAGGTACTTTTATCCCTTATCTCGTGGCGTATAAGCTGCCGGACGTGGTGGTGTCTTTCGCCTTGACGCTTAATCCCTTCGTGGCCGCAGCGAATGCTGTGGCGGCTGATACATTTCCGCGATTAAGTGCCGATCTCTGGATGCAGCATCTTCTGCTCGTCGGAAGCGGTGTAGTCCTCCTTGTATTTCTCAGCAACCTCCGAGTCTGGTGGCTGATGCAACCTGATAAAAAGTAATTAAGCGAAGGTAATCGATATGAGACTCGGGAAAATTATCCTTTCTGTAAAACTGATCCTTGTCGGAGCTGTTGGCGTGAATGTGCACGGGGCAGGATCAGTTCAGCATGGTGTTGAAGATCGTGCGGAAGTCCGGATGGAGCCGAAGACGGTTCGCAGCATGATCCGGATGTTGGAAACAGGCAGTACCCGCTCGGCTGCACGGGCTGCAATCGCTCTGGGTAAAGCAGGTGTGTCCAAGCCTTCGGCCTTAAGTGCACTTAAGGGTATGCTGGAGTCCGAGTCTGTAGCTGCTCGGTGTTCTGCTTTGTACGCCTTGGGACGCTCCGAAGAAGCAAGCGTTGCCCCGGCTGTGATTCCTTTGCTTTCTGACTCTTCGCCTGAAGTACGCATCGATGCTTGTCGAGCTTTGGCCAGGGTGGGCGATGTTGAACATAGCAATAAACTGCCGTTGATGGACTCAAATGAGTATGTACAGGTGGCGGCGGTGGAGGCTGTGGCGCAGTTGGGAACAGAGAAAGGTGCAAAGCCTCTGATCGGCGTTTTCCGCCGATCTGAGTCCACGCCGGTACGGCTGGCTGTGCTACGTGCCTTAAGCTCGGTCGAGGAAACGTCTGCTGTCGAAGATGTGGTCCGGTCTGCGCTGAAAGACGACGAGCCTCAGTTGCGGGCCGAAGCGCTTAAATTGCTTTCCTCGATGTCCGTTCAGGTATTGAATTCGTATAAAGATGTGCTGGAAGAGTACTTGCAAGCCGAGGCATCGATCGTACGACGAGAAGCGGTCGGTTTATACCTCGAAGTATGCGCGGAAAACAGCTCGGATTTTTCGGCCGGCGTGGCGTTGCTGGATGATCCCGATGCTACGGTTCGTGTTGCGGCCGCCGAAGCTTTGGGAGCACATTGTGAGTCTGTATCAGACATGCTGCGGCTGGAGGCGCTGTTCGTCGATCCTGTTCGGAAAGTGCGCCGCAGTGCTTCGGAGGCAATGCTGGAGGCCGTCCAGCGGCATCCACAATGGCAAGAGCGACTTGAGGCGGTGGCTGTGAAAGCTGTAGAAGCCTCCCGCTCCGTGAAGCGCAGAGAGGGAATATGGATCCTGGGGCAATTGGAAAGTCAGGCTGTTTTTCCGGAAGTGCTTAAGCTCATACGGCGTCCGTCCGCGCGTGAAGATATCCGTGAAGCACGATTGGCCGTATGGCTTATCTGGCGGACCGAGTATCAGAAGGGAGGTAGCCTGCTCATGAAATTATTCACTCATGACGATCAGCCTGTGCGAATTCACGCGGCAAAAGGCTTGGGTGTGTTGCGGCATAAGCCTGCTGTCGATTTTATCAGCCGGAAATTGAAAGAAACAAAAATAGTGGAAGGCGAGGAGATGTTTTCTTACAAAAATCCGGAGCGTTACTATGCGATATGGGCCTTGGGGCAGTTGGCGAACGAGAAAGTGTTGCGTACGCTTACAGAGCTTGCTGTTAAGCAGAAACCCAGGGAACGACTGAGGAACGTGGAACTCATTTGCGATATACTCAGTGAAAACAAGTACAAAAAGGGCGCACAAACTTTGGTACAGGTTTGTCGTCTCCAGGAGAATATGTCAATATCACGGAAGCGGTTATTTGCAGAAACGATCTACAGAATTACGGGTACAGAAAAGGTGGCAATCCCTTCGGAAGAAGAATTTTACTCCTACCAGAACTTTTTCATAAATAGCCTGAATGAATAAAAGTCAGAAGAACTGTACGTGGTAGGACACACTCGTATTAGACTAACTGCGTTAAGCGATTCGTTACCGCCAGGCCGCGATTGGTCTCTTGTTGGGGGTGTCCGGACGTTGTCCGGCGGCCATGCTCGTATGAGACTTGACCGCGAGAACCAGGAATCTCGAACTTTGTCTCGAACTTTGTCTCGAACCGATGTCGGGTTACTACGTTCATATCGATTCGGGTTCGCGACACCGTTGCGAAGCAA
>CAJXKU010000265.1 GCA_913055945.1 uncultured Lentisphaerota bacterium
AAAAATACGGCTACATGATGAAACAATCGCATTGCACATGAATTGCCTAAACGACTCGTTTGATTGAGCACTGTTTGTTTCGACAATTTCTCACTATCCTGAAGAGGGGCAAGGATGGTATAATACACTGAACCTTCTGCGTCGACACGTTTTGCCGACAGCGCCAGTTTTACTCAGGCTCAGTCCTGAACACGATGTCTGCAGGGGTCGCCTTTCCCCTCCGGAAAACACATACATATAGCGAGGACCGGCATGCTTTTACGACTTCTGCTTCTCCTTACCATCGTCCCATTGGTTGAGCTGATCGTACTTTTCAGGGTGGGAGGCGCCATCGGCCCGGTAACCACGGTACTGATGATCATATTGACGGGAATTCTGGGCAGTATACTTGCTCGAATTCAAGGCATGTACACGGTGAATAAGATCAGAGAGCGGCTCACCCGCAACGAACTCCCCGCCGCCGAAATGGTGGATGGGGTACTTATCTTTGCCGCAGGACTTCTACTCCTTACGCCCGGTTTTCTGACTGATGGCGTGGGATTCCTTTTACTGGTGCCGAGTGCACGCACACACATACAGCGATGGCTTCAGACACGGTTTAAACGGCACGTGTCCGTGTTTACCACGGAAAGCCAAAGCCGCACACAGCGCGAAACATCCGCGAATCAATACGAGCCACCGCACGATGAAGGTCCGGTCATAGACGTAGAAGGAAAAACCGTGGATTCGTCTAAAGATGATCATCCGTAAAAACGCCCGCGCAGGAGGAAAACCCAAGAGTTTCTCCGGCGGTGGAGTTCATACATACGTTCGCTGCAACGTAATCGAGGAACAATGAAGGAGCAGGAAAAATGAGTGGGCTACAGTCCCCGAAGCATCCGGAAGAACTTCTGGATATGTACTACAACGAGATGCGTTCTCACTTACTCGAGGTGGCATCCGCTTTCGACAGGATTGAAAGACAAGGCGGAACGGACGACGCACGTTTAACCAAGCTCCGGGAATTGGCTCGCATCGCGGTGGATGAGTCCCCCGAACGAGCAAAACGATTCCAGGAATATTTGTCGGTGTAAGTACCGTGCACCAGCAGGGAATGCTCTCGTCCACCGGGTATACGCCGTTGTCGAACGCCACGCACCCCGGCAGATAATACTGGTTGTTCATTTACAAAAACAAGTAAAGGAAACATCATGCGTGTTATTGAGCCCCACATCCACATGATCGCGCGTACCACGCAGGACTACGAACGAATGGCGATGCGCCACACGATCGCCTGCTGCGAACCGGCCTTCTGGGCGGGATATGACCGGACATCGGCAGCCGCCTTTCACGATTACTTTACGCACATCACCACGTTTGAACCGAACCGGGCCGCTCAATATCTGATCGACCACTACGCCTGGATCGGCATGAACCCCAAAGAGGCTGAAAATATCGGCCTCGCCCGGGAAGTCGTCAGCTTTGTACCCGACTTTCTGGATGAGCCCAACGTCCTGGGCATCGGGGAGATCGGTTTAAACAAAAACACCTCCAATGAATTGGAAATCTTTCGGAAACAGGTCGAAATCGCGATCGAGCACGACAAACTCATGTGGCTGCACACACCGCACTTGGACGACAAGCTCAAAGGCACACGCCTCATGCTCGAGGTTCTGGCCGATTTTCCGAAGCTGGACCGAGAGAAAGTGTGTTTCGACCACGCAGAAGAGCACACCCTCCAGATGATCCGTGACGCGGGCTACTGGGCAGGCATGACCATCTATCCTGTAACCAAGAACTCCCCGGCACGGGTTGTGGACACCCTGGAGCAATGGGGCACAGACAAAATGCTCGTGGACGCATCAGGTGACTGGGGACCGTCTGACCCGGGAACACTTCATCAGGCAATCTTCGAAATGCGACGGCGGGGACACGATGATGACATCGTGGAATCGGTTTTCTACGACAACCCCTGTCACTTTCTCGGGCAAGTGCCTAAATTTAAGCATAAGCCCCGGCGTTGAACATGAATCTACACCACCCGCAAACAGGCAGGACTTTGCCCTTCGGGCAAATTCCCCAACACCACCTGCTCTTCTCCTGAAAAGGAAACCGTTGTGAAACGCCCCGATCAACAGACACGACGTTCAGCATGGTTAAAGCTTATCCGAGCCCCCAACCTGCTCACAGTGCCCGGAGATCCTATCGCCGGCACTTTACTCGCTCTGAGCCTGAGCAGGACGTCTGTCCCGGATGGTGGCATTCTTTACGTCGTAATGGCTTCTCTGGCTTTTTACGTGATCGGGGTCGTACTCAATGACGTTATGGACCTTCCCAGGGATCGCAAACAGCGGCCGGAGCGGCCTCTTGTGCAAAAACGAATTTCAAAAGACCATGCGTTACTCGCCTGCACATTGCTGTCCATTGCGGGCATCATTTTACTTGCCTGTGCCGGTACGCTTGCTCTCCTTGTCGGACTCGTGCTCCTGCTTTTGGTTTTCGGCTACAATCTCGCACTAAAAAAGACCTATTGGGGCGGGAGTATCTCTATGGGTCTGTGCCGCGGCATAAACTTTCTCCTCGGCGCAAGCATTGTTTCACTTACTGCACTCCCCGTTTGGGTGGTTGCGGCGGGAGTAACAGCTTATATCGCCACCGTGACCGCGTTCGCGAAACAGGAGAATGTAGCCGGCGCGGTGTCCCGGACTTACCTCCTGACCATATGGCCTGTGGCCACATTTGCGCTTGCCATTGTCTTCTCAGCCCCCGGCGGTCACCTCACTGCCCCGGCGATTCTCGCCGCCCTCCTTCCTCTTTCGATCCTCACGGTTTTTACGGCACTGATGGCCAGCAAACTCGCCAGTGCCTTCGCGACACCCGCAGACAAACAGACAATCATCGGTAATCTTCTCCGGATGCTGTTATTCTGGCAGGCCACCTATGTTCTGCTCAGCGGCCTGCCCTTCAGCTGGGTCCCCGCCCTCATTCTTGTGACGGCTTATCCGGCCCATGCAGCAATCAGCCGCAAATACACCGCAAGTTGAACCAACATGCCGCAGATAAGATTATAGTCTCTCATGAATCTGAAAAACCGGTCACACGAATTACAGCACGGAACGGAAACCCGGAGCACAACCCGTTTCAACCTGAATTCGCGGCATCAGCATCAGCTTCGCATTTTCGGAGTACACGGCCTATTGATTGATTCATACGTTATGGTAAAGTCAGATTCGTTTTTTGTCCAACACGGCATCTGTTCACCCGAAAGGACCCCATGAACAATGGAAAACGCAGCCATCAATACACAACAGCCAAGCGGCATAGACTCGATCAAAGAAAATCTTGAGCAAGTAAGTCGCACAATCGACAGCATGCTGCAGGAAGACCCGTTTCCGGCGAACATTGAACCTGATTATCTGAGACAGGCCGTGACAGCGTATCCCACGCGAGGCGGCAAACGGTTGCGTCCGGCGATTGTCTTATGGTCCTGCGGACTGTTCGATGGAGACCCGGAAAAAGCCCGGCACGCCGCCCTGGCTGTGGAACTGTATCACAACTGGACCCTTATCCACGATGATATCATCGACCAGGACTCTCTGCGCCGCGGCAGTGCCACGTGCCATGTCCTGGTTTCAGAACAGGCACACGAGATATTCCCCCGGATGGCGGAATCCGAAGCGGACCAGTTCGGAAAAGACATGGCGATCCTGGCCGGCGACATCCTCCACAGCTGGGCTGCCAGGACGCTGCAAAGGACCAGCACCGAAGATATAGAATACTGGCGCGTTCAAGCCCTGCTCGAGAGGATGACAGGCTGGTTAACCCCCCGACTGATCAGCGGCGAAGCAATGGACGTAGAACTCGGCCAAAGAGAAAACGTTGACCGGGAGCACGTGGAATACGCTATGCAACTCAAAACAGGCGCCTTGCTGGCCTATGCTGCAGAAGCCGGTGGACTACTCTCCCCCCATACCACCGGATTGGAAGACCCGCGAGTCCAGACCCTCAGCAGGTTCGGCCGAACCATTGGCCTTGCGTTCCAGCTGCAGGACGATTACCTTGGGCTCTACGGCAGCGACAAAAACATGGGCAAAGACATAGGCAGCGACCTGCGCGAAGGCCGCATACCATACCCGGTAGCCTGTACACTGGAAACTGCCCCGGCCGCGGATCAGAGTGCACTCCGGTCCATCCTGCAGAAAAAGGAGCTTTCCGCGGAAGATATCGACCAAGCGTATGGCCTGATTGAAAAAAACGGGGGTGACCGAATGACATCCGATCGTACCGAAGAACTTTTCAGAGAAGGTGAGAAGCTCCTTGAGTCGTTCTCCGAAGGCCAATACCGGCGCTGTTTCGAAGAACTTCTTGCGTTCCTCCGCCACCGCCAGTCGTGAACAACCGCACCCTGCCCTTTCCTGCGCAGAATAGCGTTTTTCCCCGGCCAGAGAGGACCGGTTGAACCGGACCACCACATAACTCACTCCGGATGACAACCTGAACGTCTGAAGTAAAGGCAACTCTCTGGTGGGGACGGCGGTCCGCCGCCTTTTTCGTATGAGAAAACTGCGTTCAGCGTGTCAAACTGCGTTTAGGAATTGCATTCAGCATGTCGTAAGCATTCATGCTGTAATCGTCACGCTGGACGCAGTCCCTCGTATGAGAACTGCGTTCAGCGCGTCGTCAACATCCAGGATGTACTTGTACCGCTGGACGCAGTCCCTACGTTTAGCATATCGTTACCATCGAGGATGTTTTCGTCACGCTGGACGCAGTCCCTCGT
>CAJXKU010000266.1 GCA_913055945.1 uncultured Lentisphaerota bacterium
TGTTACCCACGCGATCTTCGAGTCTGCCGATATATTCCTGCCAGGATGGTTTGAATATATTCATGGCGTTATCCGGCCGGAATGTGGGCCTGACTACGCCTGCCAGCGGCGTGTCTTCGAGTTTCTTGTGATATTCGAGTGAGTCGACGGGGTCGTCGGTGCTGCACATCCGTTCCACCTGCATCTCCTGCAGAAGGTTCTGGGGGAGGAATTTCTCTTCCTGGAATTTTTCCGCAGTGCGTTCCCAGATTGACTCGGCGTTGTCTGGACAGATACACTCGTCGATGTTCATCTGTCGTTTAAGATCGAGATGAACCCATTCGTATACCGGGTTTCCGGCGACGTCGTCAAAAACTTCGGCAAGGGCACGCCACTTTTCGAAATTGCTGGCCGAACCGGTGATGTATTTCTCCGAAATGCCTCTTTTGCGCAGAACCTCCCAGACGTAGTGATCCGTTGCGGCTTCTACCTCCCAGATATCGGAGAACGGGCGATTTTCGTAGATGGCCTGCACATCTGCATGATTATGTGCATCGATGATGGGGAGGTCTTCAATCTGCTGGTAAATCGATTTTGCCGTGTCGTTGGTTAATAGGTAGTTCTCATCGAGAAACGCCATGAACTTGTTCCTTCCTTTTCTGGTGCCTTTTCTTATTGTCCGGGTTGTCAGAAGTTGCTACTCTGTAAAATGAATACGAATCTTAGAAATTCTGTGTACTATAAAGATTGTGGCGAAATCATGGCCAATAGTTGCTCAGCAAAGCGGGTTTTGTCGCAGTTCTGAATGTGTTTTGTACTGCCATCTTTCAGGTAAACCGTTCCTTCGTTGTTGTCGCCTTCGAATCCTGCATCCGGTTGATTGACATCATTTACCACGAGCATATCCGCGTTTTTCTGCTGTAGCTTTTCCCGGGCGCGCTGTTGGGTTGGTTCTGTCTCAGCGGCGAAGCCCACTATAAACTGGTTATCCCGTTTCGAAGCGGCTGCCTCGGCGAGGATGTCGGGCGTTGGTTCGAACTCGATATTGAGCTGATGCTTGTTCTCTCGATGCACTTTTGTGTCGCTCGTGTGGGTAGGTGTATAATCGGAGACGGCAGCGGTCATTACGAGAATGTCTGCCTGGCCAAGCTCTTCTTTGAGCGCCGAGCGCATTTCGCTGGCGCTCTGGACGTCACGGCATTCCACTCCCGCGGGGGGAGGGAGGCTGACGGGGCCGGATATAAGCGTTACTTCGTGGCCTGCGGCTGCAGCTACCGCTGCTACCGCATATCCCATTTTTCCACTGGATCGGTTTGAGAGGAATCTTACCGGGTCAAGGAATTCCCGGGTGGGGCCGGCAGTCACCACGATCCGCTGGAAAGGATGCTTCTGTTGTGCTTGACGTAATCGCAATCCGGCGAGTTGTGTGCGGATAGCTTTGAGGATATGGTCGGGTTCTTCCATTCGACCGATGCCCTTGGTGCCGCAGGCGGTTATGCCTTCAGCCGGTCCGACGAACTGGACGCCCCGGCGCTGAAGTGTCTCCACGTTTTCCTGGACAGCGGGGTGCGCCCACATGGCGGGATTCATCGCCGGGGCCACCATGACCGGACCTTCGTGAGAGAGGGCTAAGGTGGAAAGTGCATCGTCGGCTATACCTGCGGCCAATTTCCCCAGAAAGTTCGCTGTGGCCGGGGCCACCATCAGCATATCCGTCCTTTCAGCGAGCGCAATATGTTCCGGGTTCCATTCGGGTATATGCCACAGGTCCGTGGTAACAGGGTTCCGTGACAATGTTAAAAACGTTTGCGGCTGTACGAGCTTGGTGGCGTTCTCTGTCATCACGACGTGCACATCTACGCCGCTTTGGGTCAAGCGGCTGGTCAAATCGGCCGCTTTGTAAGCGCCGATGGAGCCGGTCACGCCCAGTGCGACAGCAGAGGTTGTGGAGCTATGGGCATCCGTTTGGTCCTGAGTGTTCATTGTGCGGTCCTATTGTATTTCGGTTTTCTCCTGGAGGTGCAGCGGAACTGCCAGACGCGCGGCACGGATGACTGCGTTCAGATCCTGTTCTGCCGTTTGCAGGTCCTGATTTACAATAAGGTAATCGTATTCCTGCCATGCTTTAAGTTCTTCGCGTGCGTTTTCCAGCCTTTTTTCGAAGTTTTTTTCATCTTCTGTACCGCGTGAACTCAGTCTGTGCCGCAGCTGTTCCATATCCGGCGGCAGCACGAAAATGCTGAGGACTGAGCTGTGGAGCCACGTGTTGCGTGCGCGGCGTCTTACCTGTTCTGCTCCCTGTACGTCGATATCGAGAAGAACATCCCGCCCCGTGCGCAGACGGTTCTCTACTTCACTGCGAAGTGTTCCATATAATTTGCCGTGGACCTCTGCGTATTCCAGGAATTCGTCTGCCGCGATTTTGTGGTAAAAATCTTCTTCCGATAAAAAGTAGTAATCCCTGCCGTCTTTCTCGTTCTCGCGAGGCGTGCGAGTGGTGCATGAGACGGAGAAGTCGATCATGGCATCCTCTTTGAGGAGGGACTGGTACAGGGTGGTTTTTCCGCTGCCGCTGGGGCCTGATAAGACCGCCAGCAGGCCGCAGCGTTTTTGTGGTGTCGGAAAGTAATTTATCACGGCGTTTGACCTCGGAGACGTTTTTAAAGTGTGCGATATGCCTTTGTGCGAAAATTCTGCATGTCTTCTTTCACCAGATGCCTGTCGGAGAAACGTAGCATTTCGTATTCTTCAAGTAATGTAATAACTTTCTGCCGCTCGTCGCGGGGAAGTTGATGACGGACTGAGTTCATCAGGTCCCGGACAGTGCCTCCGGCCGGTCGGAACGCGCGGTGGGATTTGAGTCGCCGTTCTATGTAATCCAGTGTATCTTCCAGGGGTTGTTTTTCTTCTGACGTGAAAGGATTTCTCTGCCGACGGAATTTACGGCGCCTGAGTTTGCGGAGGAACCACAAAGACCCTGCCGCCAGAGTCAGAAATATAGCTAGGCCTTTCGGCCACGGAAGCAGGAGATGCCGCCGCAGAAAATTGCCTGTGATTTGCAAAAACGCAAGCACTTCTTCCGCGAAGTATCCCCTTTTCAGCATCGCATAAATTCGTTGCATCTGCCAGGGGATCTGTTCGAAGAATGCAGAGAAGGAATTCTGTTCTTCCTCTTCGCCCGGGGTGCCTGAAGGGGGTGTTGGGTCAATACGCATCCAGCGGCCGTCTTCAGGCAGAAATGCTTCAATCCAAGCATGTGCGTCTTTGTGGCGGACGATCCAGTAATCCCCGGAGGAATGCTTTTCGTGGGCGTAAAATCCCGTGATATATCGGGTCGGAACATCCACCTGCCGCAGAAGTAGAGCGGCCGTCGAGGCAAAAAGTTCACAGTGTCCGCTGGGATGCCGGAAGAGAAAAGCCAGTATCGGTACTTTCGTCTTCATTGCCTTGCTTTCAAGGGAATATGAGTAATTATCACGGAGAAAATTTCTTACCGTGAAGATTTTTTCCCGCGCTGACATAGAGGTTATGTCTTTGTCTGTAAAAATATCTTCGACCGCCTCCTGCAAATAAGGTTTTATCTCCCGGGGCACTTTCCGGTACGGATGATCCCCTTCAGGCAGTTTTCTTGGTAAAGGAAACCCGTCTTGTTTCTTATCCGGAACTGTAAACACTTTATAGCCGGCGCTGCGTGTGAGGTTTTCCACAAACAATACGCCATCTTCATTATACGAAACTTCTTCAGCGACAAGGGAATACTTTACCGCCGGCGTTGGATGCAGCAGAATTTCCGAAACGAGATTAGAGCTTGGATAAATGTCAAACATTTCAAGCTCCGGTGGTGGTTTCTTTTCTGACTGGAGGAAGTGTTCTGTTTCCTCTGTGAAAGGGGGTTCGAAGACCTCCATGGCCGTGCCTTTTTCGGCAAAACCGGTGCTTTGTATCGGCTCAGACGTCTGGTTGTCGGCCCAGCCTTTTCCGGTGTGGTAGATCTGGTAGCATCGTCCGCGCAGATAGCGAGGGTTTCTGTTGGCCTGCACCCTTAACAGCACAGCATTGTTGCCGCGTTTGCGTAACGTAAGCGAATGCATCATGTTTTCGCGTTTTCCGAAGGTTGTTCGGTTACCGCCATTGATGAAATGTTCCATGAAGGCGCGTGTTATGAGGTGTTGTACGTTCTGCTCGTAGTAAGCTGCGCCTTTATACAGCAATACTGTGATCAACGCGGTAAACAGCAGGCACCCATCAAAGATAAGGTGTTTGCGCAGATGAAAATGTCTGTTTTTACGGCTTGCTGCGGGAAATCGGCGATCGACTTTAGGCAGGAGGAGGAGAAGGAAAATGATTTCAAAGACCGTAGCAATGCCGTAAAACGCGAAGAAATGACTCATGACGAGATTCGCACCCGGAATTCTTGGATTATCCAGAGAGAATGCGAACGTGTTTCCGCCGAGCATGAGCGAAAGTAAAGAGAAGGCTATGATGAGAGTTGCAACGACTGCGTTCTGTCTGAAGAAAGCGGCTGCCACCGCGCCGAAAATCATGAGCGGCACATAGAATTCGCCGCTGAAGATGAGGAATCGATCTTCATCTATAGGGAAAAGCTGGTTTCCCGCGACGGTCAGCACAGCCGCGCTTACCCCGGCGTAAATGACTGTACGAGCAGTGATGGGGAGCGGGCGTCTGACCAGACCGGCCAGGAACAGCCCCGCGGTGGTGATCACGAGAGGGTAAGGTGTATTGGCGGCGTATGAATATACGA
>CAJXKU010000267.1 GCA_913055945.1 uncultured Lentisphaerota bacterium
GAGGGGACACACACCCCATCCGGCACATGCCCTTATTTACGATTCGGGCACCTTCCGGACAGGTGCCCGAATCGTAATTTTTCTCTCTCGAACCTTGTCGTTCCCGTTGGTCACTGCTGCATGTTCATGCAGCCTCTGTTGCTATCTCAATGTCCATAGTCCATTGTCCCCGTTTGGGAGTGAAGCGACCTAAATTTGTTATATTCCTATTATACGGCGAGTCTATAGCTTAAACCAAGGACGCACAGTAATATGGACATCAAAGTACTGGGAACCGCCGCTGCGGAAGGATGGCCCGCTTTATTCTGCACCTGTGAAGCGTGCCGCAGGGCTAAACAAAAGGGCGGACGAAACATTCGCCGGCGCACAGCGTACGCCATCAATGATGACACCTTGGTAGACTTCGGACAGGACATCTTCTGGCAAACTTTGCAGTTCGGTGTGGATCTTACCACAGTGGGCCACCTCCTGGTCACCCACAGTCATGTTGACCATCTCAACACCGTAGACCTGCAATGGCGCGCCCCCGGCTTCAGTCGCGTGCCTCAGGAGTTGGCCGTGTATGGAAATCAGGCTGTATTAAACAGGCTGGATACCGAGCTGGAAAAAGACCTCTCCGATTACGGAATCCGCCCCGTACTGGTCCAGTCAGGCGAAACCTTCCAGGCCGGCAACTTGACCGTGACAGCCCTGGCGGCCCAGCACATGGGTAATGAGGAAGAAGCGCTCAACTTTATTATCCGGGACAATCAGTCGGAACTGCTGATCGCCAATGACACGGGTTGGTGGGAGGAAGCTACTTGGAGCCGTCTGCAGCAGCACTGCCTAAACGCCGCATTTGTCGAATCAACCACCGGCCTTCACAACCCGGAGCAATACACGAACCACCTCGGATGCCGGAGTACTGTACACGTGCTTAATCGACTCAGGGCAATGGGGGCTGTCCACGATAACACCGATGCGTGGGCCATCCATTTTTCTCACAACGGCGGCGCCCTTCACGAACACTTGTGCGAATTTTTCGCTCCACACGGCATCAACGTCGCCTATGACGGCCTTACGATAAGTGTTTAATTCCTTAATAGTTCCGGAGTTGTTTTTCAGCGGGGGTATTAGAACAGGAAGGACAAGTCAACGCTGCTGCGCAGAGGTCGACACACATATAACAGTGTCATTCACGTGTCATCCGTCATGACGCCCACAGCAAATCCGAAGTGCAGTCTCCGGTAGGCAGGGTATAGCTCGTCCACGATCCGCCTTACATAATGTCTGGTCTCACCGGGAAGAACGGATTTCACCTTTTGCCAATCCCTATCGCCAACTCGACGCACTGCTTTTTTTACCCGGTACGGGCCGGCATTGTAAGAAGCCAGCGCTAAACGGGTTCTCTGCCAATCCGGCGGCATATCAGGAACCCCTTCCCACCGCGACCACTGTTCTCGCAGGTATTCAGCAGACGCACTTAGATTCCTGTCCCACTGCAGCAGATTCCTTCTGCTGTAGCCCATCTCCTTTCCTGTGGCAGGCATGATCTGCCCCAGCCCCACTGCTCCCCGTGAACTGATGACACTACGGTCGAAGCCGCTTTCCTGGTGGATCATCGCCTTAAAAAGCCGCCAGTCCCACCCGGCGGGCATGTGGCGCCGGGCGGTATGCCGGATGTCTGCATCGTACTTCGTATGCCTCGGCCCAGCTGGCTCTGAAATCCAATGATGCCTTATCCCGGCCAGAATCCCCTGGAGCGCGAGAATAAAGACAATACCGCCCACGAGCATCGACGCCAGGCGATTTCTGCTCATTATGACAACAGGACACTTCAGAATTGAAGTCAACCTCATCCGCCTCATCTTAAATCCCGCCAGATGTTGCTAAGACACATGGGCAGCAAGGTACAGGGTACCGAATGCGATCCCCAGCAGAAACAGTCCGATCATCAGCGCAAATGCCATATTCTGCTGTCTGATTTCACGAGAAAAGTCGATAGGACAAAAGCGGTCAAAAAGCCTGTAACCGATAATGACAAAAAGTATGCTGATAAGCAACCAGCCACAAGCGTACAAATAACTTTTCAGTGCCAGAAGCATTTCGTGCATAACGCCTCCTCCTTATGTTTCTCTTCTGAATGCCCGGTGGGACAGAAAACACCACGTTTTTACATTACCTACCAAAAGCCACATTACAATTGGTCGCGATTCGGAAGGAATTGACGCTGTTCAATTCATCGCCAAGTTATATTCTATACTACTGAATGGATTTATTCAGTACAAAACAGGTACGAGTGTCAGGCCAGTACGCCACGGGGAGCATAACAAATGCCGGAAAGCCGAAAAGAAACTGATCAATCCCGCGGGACCAAGCATATGGACGGAGAGACGCAACAATCTTCTCTGAAATTTCCAACACTGGACGAAAGCACGATACGGGAGCTGATCGAGGCTCTAACCCAAGAGCCATTGACCCCAGAGGGACATCGCCAGGACCCTGAAGAAGCTCTGGAGCATATATTGCAGCTGCACCGCCAGTATGCCGAAATGTTCCGATCCGCGCCCATAGCTTATATATCTCTGACATCGGAGGGGATCATCAATCATTTCAACGCTGCGGCCGTCACTCTTCTGGCGCTGGAGGAAGAGTCGCTCTCAGGCACTCGCCTGTCCGGATTCATCGCCGAAGAATATCGTGAACAGTATGCCGCTGCACTGCAACGCGTTTTTCATCAGAAAACCCAGGAAACGGTACAACTGAAACTGTATACGAATGACGACAAAGAACACTGGGTCGAGGCGAATATGCAACTGCCCCCGCAAAAAAACGGCGAAGGGGCATCTGAGGAAGTTCTAGCGATTCTGAGAGATATTACGGAACACAAAAAAACCCAGGCAAAACTGGAAGACAGCCGAAGAGAATTATCTGCACTTGTGGACAGTGCGCCATTCACTTTTATGATGGTGGATACCGAACGACGTGTCCGGAAAATCAACAGCTTCGGCAGCACCTTCGCCGGTAAATCTCCCAGGGATCTGTATGGAACCCACCCCGGAGACGCCCTCCGTTGTATTTACGCTTTGCAGAATCCTAAGGGGTGTGGGTTCGGCTCCTCCTGTAAGTATTGCACAATCCGTAATACTGTCCTGGATAGTATAAAAACAGGCCAAAGCTACGAGAATATCGAGGCTCAACTCTCTGTGCACTCTCCCGAAGGGACGCAGAACCGTACCGTGCTTTTATCCACCACTCCCGTACAGATAAGCGGCGAACTGCGGGTCCTGCTTATAATGGGAGATATTACCGAACGTAAGCAGACAGAGGAGCAACTACGGAAACTCAGTGCATCTCTCGAACAGCAGGTTTCAAACCGCACAGCAGAATTGGAACGACAGTCCCAGCAGCTCAGGAAAGTCATGATCCAACTATCCGAGGCAGAAGACCGAGAACGGCAGCGTTTGTCTGAACTCCTTCACGATGACCTTCAGCAGCACCTTGTGGCGATTAAGTTCAAGTATAAAACGATCGCTCGCCATATTGAAGACGCCGAGCTTCGCGGAGAACTGGAGCAGTCCGAGGATTTATTACAGGAAGCAATCAGCAAGACCCGCAACCTTTCCCATCAGCTCAGGCCGCCTGTCTTACATAAAAATGGCCTTGTGGCCGGCCTCAAGTGGCTCAGCGGTCGAATGCAGCATGAACACGATCTTCAGGTAGACGTACACGCCCCTGAGGCTGTCCACGCATCAGACTCGGTTGCATCGCTCCTCTATAAAATTGTCCAGGAAACGCTCCTCAATGTTGTGAAGCATGCTGAGGTCGAGCGTGCCACTGTACAGGTCACCCCAGCCGACAACGAGCTTCAGATAACTGTACGAGACCAGGGGCAAGGCTTTGTTCCGGAGGAAATTCTGCAGCAGAACACATCGAGCGGCATCGGGTTGATCAGCATTCGAGAGAGAATTGAGAGCATAGGCGGAGCACTGGACATCTCAAGCGCCCCCGGGAAAGGTACTGAATGCCGTATTTCCAGCCCCTTGTACCTTGCGGAAGACGACGAATAGGATTTAACAGCAGGACGAATTTCGCCCATTACTTATTTATACCTGATGAATCCCGTTTGCGCGCGAAGATGATTCAAGCGAAAAGTAAACAGAGGAGAAAATCGAATATGGATCCGGGTATACCTGACTTCGACAAAAACGAGAAGGGTCTTCTTCCCGTAATTGTGCAGGATGCGGAAACCGATAGAGTGCTCATGCTGGCCTATACCAACCGGCAGGCATGGGAAAAAACAATGCAGACAGGCAGGGCAACATTCTGGTCCCGTTCCCGCAACAGCGTATGGGTCAAAGGCGAATCCTCAGGAAATGTTCAGAACGTTCGCGAAGTTTACGTCGACTGCGACGCGGACACCCTCCTTTATAAAGTCGAGCAGGTCGGAGGAGCCGCCTGCCATGAAGGCTACCCTTCCTGCTTTTACCGAAAGATAACCGCGGAGGGCGTCGAAACCTCTGCATACAGGGTCGTCAACCCGGAGGATTTGTACAGCAACAGCGCAGACTCAAACGCCCGTTGAAACGCATATTCTCCGGAAAATGTGTTACTGGTAGGATGCGGACTAATGAAGTGCTGTTGTCCATAACACCGCGCACCCCCTAACCCGCCGCTGAGGACTGCGTGCAGGCATTGCATGCAGCGTCACAAAAGCACCCTCGATG
>CAJXKU010000268.1 GCA_913055945.1 uncultured Lentisphaerota bacterium
TGCAATCACAAAATTAACCCTTTAGGGTAGAAAAACCAAACAACCAACGTTTCACCCAATGGGTGAAACGTTCTAATTAGTTAAAACCTTATAAACCAAACAATTATACACCCTTTGGTTTTTCTGCTGCGTATTTTAGGGTAACACGTATGCGGTGTATCGCGTCCTGGCTGTCGATGAAGGAACGTATCGGTGGGGGTTCCGGAAGTCCCGCCGAAATGAGGATCGGCTTAGATACTGCTTAGGGACGAGCGCCGCCGAATCGATATCACAATCAGGTTTGGCGGAATTTCATATCACTGGAATACAAACAGGAATAATCGAACAGGAGTTTTTTATGCACATGCTGAAGCAATTTGGTCCAGGTTTGCACTTGTTTATTGCGACACTGATCGGCGGCGTTGTGAGCGTTTCAAGCGCAGATAGCGGGGAAAATCCGTTACCGAAGGAGCCAAGTCCGACGGAATTGCGTAAAGCGTTTGAAGGAAGTCCGCAGGCGGTCGTACGCCACCTCGAGAAGAAGGATGGAGCTCCTTATAAAAGCCTGGTGCCCTTTTTTATGAAACGAATGAGGAGTGAAGATAATATCACGGCCAGTGCTGCAGAAAGGGCACTTGAAGAAATCGGCCGCGCAGTGCCCGAAAGTGTCGTTCCCCGCGTTGTTGAGTCGTTGGGGCAGGCACGCGGAGACGAGAATATCAGTCGGCGTTTGAGCCTTATCAATCTTTTGCGGGACATAGGACAGCCAACAGGCGGCGCTCCGCGAGTGTTGACCGAAGAACTTGATGCCGACCGCGTAACTCTGGTTTATGCAGCGGCCACCGCCCTTGCCCGAATCGGTGAAAGCGCGGCGAATACCGTGGACAGACTGATGCCTTTGCTGGAACACCGCAGTCCTCGGATTGTGAAAGCTGCCGGGGAGGCCTTGATGTCGATTGCGAAAGGCGCCGAGCTTGAGCGCGTTGTAAAGAAAGCGTTGCGAACAGATCATCAGTGGCTGCGTTACCAGGCCCTGAAAAAGATCAAAAAGCATACCAAGGAACTTAAATCTGTCCAGCCCCTGCTGGCAAAAGAAATCCACGCCAATCGTTTCGACTATCTTCTTCCTTTGGCGGCAGAAGCCCTCGCAGCTTTCGGGGAACCGGCTCCCAAAGCAGTCCCCAGTTTGATTAAAACGGCGGAAGATGCGTCCGGTTCAGCGCGTAAACGCATGAGCCGCGCCTTGAACACCGTTAAGAAAAATAACGTGGCACCCACCGCGGAAGAACCGGATCCGATTTCTTGCCTCGAAGGCCGCTCTGCCACCGTCCGGCTGACTGTACGCGACGAAGACGATCTGAAACCGGTTCTCGGCGGTAAAGTCGCAGACGCCCCCAAGCACGGTAAAGTCGAGCGAATCGACCAGTTCCGCTTCCGGTATCATGCGGCCTACGGACACCCCGGCAAGCATACATTTACATTGGTTCCCACAGATGGACGAAAAAAAGGGGAACCCGTTACAGTCACGGTAAATGTGCGCCCCGATAAGACACCGCCGCAGCTTATCGGCGTGGACGCTTTTAATCTCGGCAACAAGATAACGCTCGTGTTCGACGAACCGATCACCTCCGACTCTGCTCAAAACACAGACAATTACCAGGCGACCGGATTCTCTATCAAACAAGCCCGCCTAAACGACGCCAAGCGTGCGGTCACCCTAACACTCGACAAAGCTATGTCCCAGGACGACAACTTTACCCTGGAAGTCCAGAACCTCAGCGACCGCGCCAAATCACATAACACAATCTCAAAACAGAAAGAAAAAGTAACGTTCTGGGAGAAAGCCCTCACCTTTAACAACCTCTCTGAAGCAGACAGCATCGAAAACATCGAAAACTGGGAGAAAGGCAGCGCTGAAGCCGCGCAACTCGAGATTATCACCGGAAAATTCGGTCCTGACCGGGACGGGGTAATTCGCATGGATGGAGGCAACAAAGCTAAACCATACGCTGTTTTCCACCGCGACTTTGATCCGCCGCTTTCCGGACATTACATCGTGGAGTACTTGTACCGCGAAGGCGGTGGCAACCACCGGGGCAGTCTCTGGCTCGGCACATCCGAAGGCGAACGCCTTATCGCTGTCGGAACAGACAATCCTCAATGGCTGTTCTACGCCGGTAACAATCGTACCGTCCGCGATGGAAAACGCGGGGATGACTACGACCACTGGATCCGGGTCACCACCGAAGTTGACATCCCCAAGCGCCGAACCCGGGTAACCTTCCATGATCTCGATGATGGAACCAAGCACACGTACGGGTGGTTTAACATTCCCAAGACCAAAGGCATCGCCAAAATCGGTATCGGTCCGAGTGACGGCTGGCTGGTGGACGACATCCGCATCCGGAATTGGCAAAAGCAGTAAAGAACATCGGCCATCTAAGCGAAGCTTAAACCTAAAACAGGTTAAATGATGTAAGCTTTACGAGCAGGATGTGAGTTTGTTGGAACTGAATTGGACCCCGAGGGAGGCCGACATTGTTGTGATAAAAACGGTTCCTGCAGGATAACACCAGACGACGAGTACTTTGCCAAGTATCCACTGTTCTAACGCATCTTCCAGAGCAGATGCGTTAGAAAGGTCGGGATCTTGCGCCTTCGTCGATCACCACACCACATGTACGACAGCCGCAAGGCTGTCTTTGGCGTGCCCCGATGCTCTTTAGAGAGATCGGGACTTTGGCATGGCGAACCTGAAGGTTCGCTGAGTTGGGGATGAGCTGCACGCAGTGCAAAGCGGCGCACGGAGCGCGCCGCACTCCGAAAGATCGACTTCGTCGATCAATTGCAAAATCGTCTGTGCTTTTAGACGGGGACAGCTACCATATGCCTCGGGAAAGCTGGTAGCGGGTCCACTGGTTCAGCAATGGATCGGAAATATCCTCCATCCAGGCAATTGTTCGCTCCCGTAGCCGTTTCACTTCTTCGCTGTATGCCGGGTCATCGGCCCGATTATCCAGTTCACCGGGATCGTTCTGCAGATCGTATAGCTCCGGCTTATCAGTGGCATGATAGATGAATTTGTAACGTGTATCCCGTACCATACGCAAGCTCCAAAGGCCCATTTGGCACCCCTGGTACATGGAAAAGATGTCTTCCCGCGGAACATGCACTGTGCCGTTGGCAGCGCCGACCAGATCGCAGCCTCTGAACTGCTCTTCCGGCGGCTCGACGTCCGCCGCTTTGCACAATGTTGTGGCTACATCAATCTCATGCACAGAGAAAACATCACATTCATATGCCTGGGGTAATTTTCCGGGCCACCGCATGATCAGAGGAACCCGCATGATATCGTCGTATCCTGCAAAATGCTTGTCCATTAAACCGTGGCCACCGCAGAAATCACCATGATCGGTGGTATAAATGACAAGTGTGTTTTCCGCCACCCCGAACTCATCAAGCGCGTCTAAGAGTTTGCCCACCTGTGCGTCAAGGAGGCTTATATCACCCAAGTATCGACTGACAGCGGGCGCCCACTCCTGCCATGACCAGTCTTCCACGCCCCAGCGTTTCTGCTGCAGCCACTGGACGTACGGTTTGCTTTCCATCGGGTCGCCGGAGCTCGGCCAGGGCGGAACCTGGTCCGAGGGGTACATGCTGTGATACGGCTCGGGCACATTGTTCGGCAGATGAGGTTCAGGCGGGTCCCAGCGGACGAAAAACGGCTTGTCACCTTTAGACGCATCCTCCATCATGCGTTTCGCGGTATCTGCGCCCCAGGCCAGACGACTTTGGTCAGCAGTGATTTCATCGTCGACATCGCCGAACCAGCCGTTTCGCCCCGGCGGCGGATTGCATCCCTGTTTCTCACGCCAGGACCAATATTCACCAGCGGGTATGAACTCATCAACCCCATACGAATCGGGAGCTTTTTCTGTTTCCTCATGAAATTTGCCCACGTACCGAATATCGTAATCCGCCTGTTTCAGAAGTTCGAATACCGTAATGAAGTCATCGCGCATCGGCCGATATGTTTCCGCACCGGTAATATTTGTTGCACCGTGCGCTGTAGGCCATGCCCCCGTGATCAGGGAACCTCTCGCAGGCGTGCAGATAGGAGTAGGCGTAAACGCGTTTGTATAATTCACGCCCTCGGCAGCCAGACGGTCAAGGTTGGGGGTCTGCACCACCGAATGGCCATTACAGCCAAGTGCGTCGAATCGGTGCTGGTCACTGTGAATCAACAGAATATTCGGTTGTGTCATTCGGCATCTCTCTTATTTATAATGAACCTGACTTTTCAGGGTGAAATATCTCCGTCCCCGATCAATTCGGCAGAGACACTGGCGTTACTTTATCAGCAGCGCACAAGTGTGCAATTGAACGGCGCCACCGATCTGTGGAGCTAGATTACGCAGTTAGGGTGGAAGACGCTACGGTATCTGCAACGCTATATGATAGGAACTTTAAGGCTTGCCGTATAACAATCCGTATTCGCTGCATTTTCGGCTCAACGCCCAGAGCTACAATACTGAGCAGGAACAATCCTTTGTTACAATGTTTTTGCGTGAGATCCCATCACCGAGAATCTAAAACCGAACGCGAATCTCCCCACGGGGAGGACTTCCCCGCGGAGCGCGAGTAATCGACAATGCCTACGCCGGGCACATTCAGGAATGTTCGCGGCTGTACGCCTACCTACCAGTTCGATGCGTTAG
>CAJXKU010000269.1 GCA_913055945.1 uncultured Lentisphaerota bacterium
CCGCCGGCAGGGATCGATGAACCCCGCCTCCTTCGCCATAGCGCGGTATCTCGCTCCCCGACCAGCGAAAATGAGTATTTTTTCGCTTTCTGATATGCCGCAGCCTATACCATTTCATAAACCTGTCATCCGCCGAGGCAACGTCCGACAATCTGCGTTACAGCACTATCAATTTTCGTTTTCTGTCTGCAGTTTGAGCACTCTTGTTGTTCGGGGCGGCACGGTCACCTTTCCGGCCGTGATTTTTTCTCCGGTGGTCAGATCAAGCGCCGGAGCCGGCACTTGCATGTCGTACTCCTCACCCGGACCGAAGCCGCGCTTTTCCGCGCCCGTGGAGTTCATCCCGATCAGGTACGGGCCCACCCGCACCTGGCGGTAATGCAGCCCCAGGGAAGTCCGGTAATCACGAAAAGGGATGTCATAGGTGGCCCGATAATCCCGGTACTCAGGAACGCCGCCGCGCCTGCTCATGGCCGGAGGCCAAGGTTCTCCGTCGGGCTTGGCGGCCAGCTTCAATTCCTTTCCGGCCAGCGCTGCCATTATCCTTAACGGTTTGTCTCGCCACGGCAGTTCTGTCCATTCACCCACATCGGGGACTCCTCCTCCCCGCCACCGAAGTTCATACGGCAGTTCCCACGTCTGTCCCGCGAACGGAAAGTCCATCCGATCAATGTCAATCGTCATCACCCGGTCGCCTTCAGTACCATGATAGTGCACTTTGGTGATACCACTTATTGCCGGCAAAGTTTTATTAATATGCCCTATTTGCATCTTCATGTGGGTGTTGCCGTCAATGACCGTCACATACCCTAAATCCACATCCGACCACACGTACCTCTGGCGATCCATCGGAACCACATATTCCGAAGGCTCCTCTGCCTCCTTCTGCAATGCCCGGAGCGCTTCCACCATGCGAATTTTCTGGGTAAGATTCTTTGTAAGCGGTTCGTGACCGTGTTCAAGGAGGAGTTCCGCCCATCTCCGGGTTACTTCGTGCGGTGCTGCCTGCCAGATCAACGGAGCTTGGCGGCGTTGGTACCCATGATGGCGATCGCCGGGGTGTGCCATCCGACGGGAAGCGAACGTTCCGTCAACGGCGGCCCATCGCCTGCCGGTGTCCGCGTTTTGAACCCACCAGGACATCGCCTCCCTGGCCCGCACCGCCTTGACTACTCTGTCCTTCACCCGCTGCAAGCCCGTCTCATGCGCCATTGTCGCCGTGTGCAGCAAGCCTACAGCCCCGTAATTCATGGCATATTCGCCCTTTTCTTTCAGTATCCCCGCTTCCGTAGCCATGTGGTAACTTCCGTCCTTTACCAGAAACCTGTTGAGGTTGACCCTGAAATCTTCCGGCACTGATTCCCGCGAATAGCTCTTGCCGTGCAACATGCGGGCGACACTGTCGTCGCCGTGGAAGGGGCCTTCCTGAAGCGGACTCACCGGGGCCAGCCCGATCGCCTCGTCGATCCATCGGTCTACGGTCTCTCGGTCCGGCGCACGCTCCGGGTTCAGAAGCGTCAGGGCCCGACTCATCCGAACCAGACCCTCGGTGATAATAGCGGACTGATTATAAAATCTGATATTCCGATTCTGGCAGCGCCATGCCAATGCCTCATCAAAAAAGTCTGTATACGCCTTTCTGCGGGTGATCTCTTCTTCCGGATGCTCCGGGAGCGTCTCGGCCAGCAGACCGCTCTCCTCGAACGCCTCGTGCAACAGGCTGTAGGCCTGGGCTAACGTGCCATGACCGTGCCATGCCATATTATTTCTAGTCTTTTCTCTCGGCCCCCACAACCCCTCCGCGCCGACTTCTGTCTGCTCAACGGCATAGGACTCGATCGCCGACGCAACAATCTTCAGAATGGCGTCCTGCTCGACGGCATCGAACCAATCGGGGTGCTGATAAGCGGACGCAATCCCCAATGCCACTACTGGATTGTGGTCTCCTTCGCCCTCCTGCAGGTTGCGGACGGCACTGTTGATCTCCCCGATTAATGTATCCGCATACTTCTCTGCGTCCAGAGAGTCGCCCACTGTGCCGAGATCGTAGTCGCCCACAACATCTTCATCGGCGGGAAGATCAAACAGCGGTTCTGTGTGAGTATAAGCGCGGTAAAGCAGAAAACTGCGGTCCGAGCCCGGGGGCAAGACAAACCGAAGATCAACATTGTTTTTTCCCTCTGTCATATACCTGGGCAGCCGGCTTGTGTAATATATCCACTCGGAATGCGTCCCCGCGGAATAACCTGTGGCTTTTCCATATGGATAAATAAGAGGCGCCCAGAGTCTGTCAATGAAAGCCCATTCCCAGATACTGTCCGATACAGCCAGATCGTCGCCGTCGAAAAGCGCCGGATTCGCAACATCTTCGGCGTCGGCCTGGACCTTGACCGTCAGATACGTCCGCTTTTCTCGATGGCATTCCATAGTGAACGACATGGAGCCCATGCCGTCATGAGCTTCTGAGGGCATGATCTGCCTCGCCGGTGTGCCTGTTTTCCCTTCAATCACTTCACTGGTCTCGGCGGCCAGGTCGTGAGCGGATTCCGAGGCTTCGTCGCCGAAAACCAATACATCAAGCTCAGGATTACCGGCGGCGATCCGGATACTGCCCAGGAACATCAGCAGAACCAATACGGCCAATCCTTTTGTGTCAAGTCTCCGGTGCCGGCTGTTTCTTCCTCTCCCAGAGCGAGTTTCCGGGCGATGACATAGAGGCCTATACCGTTTCTTCCCTGCCGACGTCGATTCCATTTCTAACTGCGTCATTTCTGATGGGGGTTGAGCTGTCTCATTTCTCATTTTCGTTTCTCCTTATACAATTCATTTATTTCGTCTTTACCGAGAATCTCTATGTTCTCACCATCGTTCTGTATAATCTCACCTTTGCTGTAGACTTTGCAGTCGCGGGCGCTGCCCGTTATTGCCACCGGCACGCTGGTTTTGTTTCTCAGTGTGACGTTTTGGCCCCTCAGTTTAATCGGCCCCTTGCTGTCGCCTTCCTTCCCTTTCCACGGTGATATCGAAACTTTTCCGCCGGTACCGTCGATTCGCCACCATGTCCTGCTGCCCCGGAGTTCCGAAGCGTCCGGCATCAACTGTACATCCAGGTTGCGGCGTCCCCCGTGCGGAGACCACAGCAGAGCAGTGTATTTCGCGTCGCCGGCACAGTTTTTCATGACATCGCCATCGCTCTGCCCAAGGGTAAAATTAGTAGAAGCATTGCCGACTCCGACACAGCCCTCCATATACACCGGGCCGCCGAACTCCACCATGAAGCCGCGCCGCATGTTTTCCGCTCTGCAGTTGATAAAAGTTGTTTCCCCCGCATCATAGAACCGGAAGCCGTCTTCGCACAACGGCGTCACCCTCCCCGGCGTCAGTTTTTCCTTCAAGTTCTCTCGCTCTTCTTTGGTAATATCGAGTCCGTACTCTTTTTCGTACCCGGAATCGGGGTCATCCAAATCCGCCAGCATCTCGCTATGCGCACGGACTTCTCCTTGCACAAGACAATTTTCGAAATAATTGTTTTTAGGAGTTTCATTATCGCTACCCTGCTGCAAAAAATAGCCGTGACCGAGGGAACGCGTATGAACTTCGACGCCGATAAACCGATTGCCATCACCGGTTATCCGAAGCCCGGAGTGCTTATCGGAATGTCCGCGAAGGAGAAGACCGAATCCATACGGGGAACCGCGCACGGCTAACTTGCAATCGCGCAATGTGTTGCTGTTACCACTCATAGTAAAAACGTTGCCATGGTTGGAAGTTCCATTCCCGGTATTTATAATGCTCACCCCTTTCAGAACATTATTATTACCTCGCATTACGAATTCCGGCGTGTGTTGAATCTGCTCAAGTGGTTCTCGAAGTTTCTCGGTTTCAAACTCGAGCGTGACGCCCCGGAGGTCGAAAACATTATCGTCGCCGTTGAAACTGATGAACTCCGCCGCCTCTCTTTTATCGGTACGCCCTTCCGCCTTATTTATCCTCTGGTTCATCTGGGAGATTTTCTCAGGTGTAAAATAATCGCTCATATGATACAGCCCCCGCTCCATCCGAACATGGTTGCCGCTTTTCCCGGCGTATTCGGCAAGCTCTTCGATGCTGTCAATCGTGACTTCTTCTACCGCCATCGCAGGTGCAATGGCTAAGATGGCAGCAAATACTGTTAATCCGCTTAGTAACAATTTCTTACTATTCATTAAACTGTCCTTTTTGTCGAAATTAAAATTTCTTTCCCTGTGAGCCTCTACTCTCGCTTTTTCAGTCATTGCTCTGTGCATAGTAATTTCTCCTTTGCTTGATTTCACACCGTTTATCGGATCTACATTTTTACTTGATTAACCCAAGAAGTCGTCACGGATCCTTTTAAAAGCCGATTTTAGCCCGGATATTGCAATAGCCGTTTTAGTGGAACATAGTCTTTCATCTTCACGTGGTCAACCGTCAGTCAATCCGCTTGATCCGGTTGTTCCGGTTGTTCCGGCCGTTGTCGGTCACTTCGCCGTTGGTGATGATTTTACAATTCTTTGATTCTTTTGTCAGTTTAATGGGCAGACCGGTCTCATTGTGCATAAAATGACCCTGTCCGGATATTCGGATGGGTTGGTCCTTACCCCAAGTTTCCTCGCGGTGTGTCATAACTCATTGATTATCAATAAAGTCGTATTTTTATTTGGTCACTACAAT
>CAJXKU010000270.1 GCA_913055945.1 uncultured Lentisphaerota bacterium
GTCGTGTCGGACAACATGTAGAGTGACTCCTTTAAGCCTACATGTCCGATCTCCTGCCGCCGGACTTTCTCGTCAAACTCCTCCGCACTCACCGCAACACCGACCTTTTCCAGAAACGGCTCCCGGCGTGTACTTACATCCATCAGACGTTCAACAGTGATTGCCTCCACCTTTTGACAGATGCTGGTGGTTATCAGAGGCAGAAGATCCATCAGAAAACCGGGATTCACACCTGTCCCCATCACGCTGACGCCCCTGTCGCGGGCAAATTCACTCAATTCTTCGGATAATTCCGGATACTTCCTCCATGGGTAGACCAGTTCTTCGCAAGTGGAAATCACGTCTATGCCGGACTGGATAAGGTCTTTAATCAGCGGCGTAACCGCTTGCAGGGAGGAACTTGTACAAACAACCGCTGCGTCAGGCAGGTCTTCGTCAACAGCCTCAGCCACGGTGGAGGATATCAGAATATCTTCCTCTACGTCAACACCCGCCACTTCTGACAGGCGGCGCCCTATTTTTTCGGGGTCGTTTTCAACCGCCCCCACAACCTTGACGTCCACTCGCCCCCGTACCCCCTCCAGGATAAACTTCCCCAATCCGCCCACACCACAGAGAATTATCTTAATCCTCGATAATTCACCACTCTGCACTTGTTCTTGTTCTGAATTCATGTCGAAGGGCTGCAAGTAAGTTTTCGGCTGAGAACATGTACTTTCCCCAGAGACGGGGTTCGATTATATATTAGCCACCCTGCGGAGAGAAAAGGTATGCTACTTGCTTTGACCCAAAACCGTTCCGCTGGTGGTAAATCCTTGACTTCCCCTTTGGTAAAAATGGCGGGAGCGACGGGATTTGAACCCGCAACCTCCGGCGTGACAGGCCGGCGCTCTGACCGTGTTGAGCTACGCCCCCTTGCCGATTGAATTCGTTTTTTTCTGTACTTTGCATTTTGAAATTTATCTGCTAAAATCTTTATGTCAACAGAAGAAACTGCAGATAGCCGATAAATCCCGCCTGAGCTGAAACAGAAGTATGTGGAGAAAAAGGAAATGGACGTTTATATTCAAGTACAAATGACAGATGGTGATGAAGATCTTTTGCCACGGAAACACCATGATGACGATGCCGGATTTGATCTTCACGCCCGGATGGACACCACTGTACCACCGAAAACACAAGCGCTTGTACCTACAGGCGTCTATCTTGGGCTGCCCTCAAATGTGGAAGCACAAGTACGCCCGCGCAGTGGTTTAGCAGCAAAATACGGAATGACCGTCCTTAACAGTCCCGGCACTATAGACACAGGTTATCGGGGCGAAGTTGGGGTCATCCTATACAACACTTCAGACGATACATTTTATGTTAAACGGGGCGATCGTATCGCCCAGATGGTCGTACAGAAACTGCCTGACGTAGAACTTGAGGCGGTATCCTCTCTGGACGCTACACAGCGAGGAGCCGGCGGATTCGGGAGCACGGGACACTGATGGATGGCGTCCACCTGCTGCACATTCCGGCACCAAACAACGTCGGACACTGTGGCGCCGGGGACAATGAACATTCCCGCAGAAAGATTACAAAAAAATGAGTTCGAACTGCGCATTCTGCAAAGTCATTGGCCGTGAACAGCAAGCGGATATCGTATATGAAGACAGTACGTATATTGCATTTCTAAGCATTACGCCTTTGAATAAAGGACACGTGCTGCTGATGCCAACACCTCACTACCCAAGCATTACGGCCGTTCCAGATCACGTGCGAGAAAAAATGATGACTCTCGGCTCCCATTTAGGATGTGCCCTTATGCGGGCTACAGACAGCGACGGTTTCAACTTTTTCCTGGCAAACGGACAATGTGCCGGCCAGATCATCCTGCACGCTCATTTACACATCGTGCCGCGTTGTCCCGGCGATGGCCTTGTTTTTCCCTCCAGGAGCATTGCGTACGAAAGTGACGAAGAAAAAGAAGAAATTATCCGGAATACTCAAAGCCGCCTGGAAATATGAGCATCGAGAAAGAACATTCGGAATTTCTCAGAGAAGTTCGGACAATCCGGAAAAAAGATCCGCGTTATGCCGAAGAAGCCTTTTTCTTTGTATATCAGGCTGTATCTTATACTGTGGAGCGTGTAGAGTTCGATGAGAACGAAGGCAGACGTCATATCACGGGTGACGAACTTCTTGAAGGCATATGTGAGCTTGGACGGGAATTCTATGGCCCTCTGGCTCTGGATGTATTTCGTAACTGGGGTCTACAAAGCACGAAAGATATCGGGAATGTGGTTTTCTTACAGGTTCAACACAATCTATTGGGAGCAAGCCCGGAAGATTCTATTCAGGATTTTACCGATAAATTCGACTTGGAACAGGCGTTTCTTGAACCCTATTCCGAAAACCGACCGCACAATATCGATCTTGAATACATTGAATAAAAAACAGGAGCGATAACCCAAATGCTTCCGCAGAATCTACTCGAGGGTGAATGGATATGGTTGCAGGAAGCCTGCGAACATCCGGATAACCACGTATTCTTCAGGCGCAGTTTCGTCCTCGATGAAACGCCTGGGACCGCGGAGTTATGGATTTCGGCCCGCACCTTCTTCCACGTGTACATTAACGAAAGACACTTCGCCTACGGACCGGTGCCTTCTCCGGACGGAACCGCATATGCCCTCAGACTGGACGTAGCCTATCTCCTGGAGACCGGAATCAACGTAATTTCAGTGCATGCCCACAACACGTCAGTCTCACGCGTTGCTCACCGCAGACAATGGAGCGGTATGTGGTGCCAGCTGCTTATCGACGGATCAACATTTCTCAGCACAGACCGCCAATGGTTATGCCAATTCGGCTCCTGTTTTACCGATACCCCCGTACGGCGCTCTCCTGCAGAAGCATTTATCGAAAATGTTGACCTGCGGGATTTCCCCGAGGATTGGCATAGCGGCACAGCGGCCAACGATCGGTGGAGATCCCCTGACATCTCATGCCGTATTGAGGATTGCCCCGAATCTATAGTAGACGCCGTATTACCTGAATTCACAAGTTCGTTTATTCCCCACAACGCGGTCACCCGGCGCGGTACTTGTGAACTTACCGCGGCAGGCACGGAAATTCGCTTCACACCGCTTGCTGATTCTGCGGGGGAAGGCGTATATGCTGCCGAAGCGTATATCTTCTCAGACAATGATCAACAAGTGACATTCTTCCTCTACTCTGATCATCCTTTCCGCCTGATACTTAACGATGAGATCATCAAAGAACAAGGGGTTCCTGAGTTAAGGAATACGATGGACCCCGTCCACCATCACCCCGTCAGTTTCGGACAATGCCCCATCACCCAACCAGAAGGACGTATGCAACTTGTTGCAGAGCAATGGAACCGGATCCTCCTTTTTCAGCACGTTGAATACGAGAGTGGACCTACGACGCTTATTTTCCCGGACCACGCCAGCGATGAACTCGTTGTCCGTGAAGAACCTGTTGAGAATGCAAAAGCCGGCTGGACACTGCGCGGCCCTCTGCAAACTCCGCTTGCCTTTGCCAATCCGGTTGTAGACTTCGGCTCCAGAAATATGCCCAGTACAACCTACACGCCCTCCGAGTATTGCCCTTTTGATGTAAGTGCACATCTCGTGCGTTACACCTTCAACGCAGGAGACGAGACAGAAAAGAAAAACGAACAGGCTTCACTTACCTTGCAGCAGAATCAATATGTAGTGTTGGATTTAGGCGCTGTTAAAACGGGATGTCCCGAGGTAAACATCCAGGGCGAAGAGAACGACACGCTCGATATAATCACGGGAAGTCATCTTCCCGAACAGGATCATGCTCTCTCGCCGGTCTACAATGAAAAACGGCGCACCGAAAGCCTGATCCTCGGAGAATCACCCACTCACTGGATCTTCACGGCACCGCGCGGTTTTCGTTACATCATGATCATAGCCAGAAATATCAAAGAAACAGTAGAGATCGTACATGCCGGGGTCCGTGTACTGGATTTCTTCTACGAAACCACCAGCGGCGACTTCACATCCTCGGACAGCACCGTCGACAATATTTGGAAAACCAGCGTGCGCACGCTTTCCACCTGTACAGCAGGTCACTTTTATGACGCTCCTGATGCGATTATGGTGCAACACCTTCCTGACGCGATGATCCAGTCCTGGAGTTCGTATCTGGCCCTTGGAGAATACGCCGTGCCTGAACGCAACATCCGCGACTTTGCGAAAACACAACTCGAGACCGGTCACATCCCCGCTGTCAACGGCGGAGATACTCTGCAGTTCTACATCGATGACGCTCTCTGTTGGCCCATTTGGCTTCAAAGACACTATATGTATACGGGCGCACAGGAGTTTCTGGAGTCAATGATCCCCCATCTTAAACGTCTTTTCAGCCTGCTCGCCTGGGAAGCCCCCGAAGGATTGGACGTGCTTGCGATCACGAAAGACCTTCCCTCTAGAAACCTGTTAGCAGGTACGCGCCCGTTGCAGAGGGGCGACATCGGCACAGGGATAAATGCCCTTTATTGCCGTTCTCTGTTATGCGCCGCCTGGCTGTGCGACCAGGCGCATGCACACTCAGAATCGGAAACAGCAATCGCCTGGCGAAAAAGAGCAGCCCGCGTAGCCTCACAGCT
>CAJXKU010000271.1 GCA_913055945.1 uncultured Lentisphaerota bacterium
AAGGGTTGCTCCAACCGGGAGACGGTCACTACAGTATGTTCGACGTGATTCGGATTTTTGAAGCCACGCTTGGGTAAACGACGCAGGTAAGGTATTTGGCCACCCTCAAAGTGTGCCCGGTGTTTCGTGCCGGAGCGAGCACCAGCTCCTTTCGTACCGCGCCCTGCGGTCTTACCCCTGTTTGATCCATCACCGCGGCCAACCCTTTTCCGAGCCTGCCGATAAGAGGGATTTTTTAAGTCATGCAACCTCATGCTGACACCTCAGTTAATTCCGTGTTATTGCTCCACTGACAAACCAGTGATATCGCGTTTGTTTTCCACTTCTTCAGGACTGTGTAGAGAATTCAGGGCCTCCATCGTCGCCTTGGCCACATTCAGAGGATTGGAGGAACCAAGCGATTTGGTTAGCACATCCTGCACGCCCGAGAGTTCAAGGATAATCCGTACAGCAGAACCGGCAATAATGCCCGTACCCTCGGAGGCCGGCTTCATTAAAACTTCTGCCCCGCGGAAACGCCCAGTAACCGCATGTGTAGGCGTCCGTTGATCCATCAGGGGAACGCTGATAAGATTTTTTCTGGCCACCTGGCCTCCTTTGTTTATGGCCTGGGGCACTTCGTTCGCCTTGCCGTGACCGATTCCTACGCGGCCATTCCGGTCTCCCACCGCCACAAGGGCGCCCATATGAAAGCTCCGACCACCCTTGATCACCTTATTGGTGCGATTCAGCGAGATCACCTGTTCCTCGAGAGGATTCTCTTCCTCTTTGGGCTGCTCTTGATTTTGGGCTTCTTCCTCTGCCACAAGCGCGATTCCTTTCCGTTTGGTTAGAATTCCATCTATTGCGGGCACACAACAGGCGCCGTCACAACTTCAAACCCGCCTCGCGAACCGTTTCAGCCACGATCTTCACCTTTCCGTGAAATTTAAATCCACCGCGGTCGAAAACGGCCTTCGTTATGTTCTGATTCTGAGCCCGCTCAGCGGCCAGTTGAGCCACTTTTCGGGCATGTTCCGTGGTCGCCTTTTGTGCCCCATCTTTCGCCGCCGATTCCAGAGTGGAGGCAGATACCAGCGTATGTCCATTGATATCATCAACAAATTGCACATAGATGTGCTTTTCAGAACGGTAAACAGCGAGACGAGGCTTCTCGGGCGTTCCGCTTAACCTTTTGCGGATCTTCTTATGCCTGCGCTGTCGTGCCTCTTTTTTTGTTAATTGTGCCATGCCTGGATCATTCCTTCCGTATTCGTAGTACTTAGCGGTGGGGCCACGTTCACTTCAGCCAACCACACAGCGATTATCCGACACTCTTACCTTCCTTGAGGGACACTTCTTCTCCCGAGTACCGAATACCTTTTCCTTTGTACGCATCAGGCGGGCGAATTGCCCGAATCTTCGCTGCCGTTTGTCCCACTGCTTGTTTATCACAACCTTCGAGCACAATCTGCCCATTCTCCTGAACAGCTACGCTCACCTCTTCGGGTAATTCATACTCTACAGGGTGGGAGTAGCCAATGTTCAATTTTAATTTCTGGCCTGAGGATTCCGCGCGATACCCCACGCCCTGTAATTCCAAAGTTATTTTGTACCCTTCGCTCACGCCGTACACCATGTTGGCCACAATACTCCGCGTCAAACCGTGCTTCGCCTTAAGATCCTTCGTATCCTCAGACCTTCTCACGTTCAGCTCGTTTTCCCCTTCTTCCAGCTTGATCCCTCGGGGCAGTTCGAAATGCAGTGTGCCTTTTGGACCTGTAACCTCCACCAGTGCGTCGGTACAGTTCACTTGCACACCTTCTTTAAGCGGTATGGGTGTTTTCCCGATACGTGACATGGTACGTTCTTTCCTATTCGTCGTAGTATTACTGTTCGCGGATGTCTGATTCTCTTACCAAACTTTACAAAGCACTTCCCCGCCAATATTTTCTTCTCGCGCCTTATGGTCCGACATTATACCCTTAGATGTTGAAAGCACCGTGACGCCGAAACCGCCCAGGGTATACGGAATGTCTTCGCTGCCCGCGTAGACTCGCCTCGAAGGTTTACTCACTCTTTCGAGTCCCTCAATGACGGGTTCTTTTATTTTCGACCCCCTGTATTTCAGGGTGACGAACAGATCGCGTTTGTTGTTCTCGCGATCTTTCGTTTCGTATTCCGTTATGTAGCCATTGTCCCGCAGAACTTCCGCTATCGCCGTCTTCATTTTCGATGCGGGTATGGTAACCCGTTCCGTACGGGCCATACATCCGTTACGGATGCGGGTGAGCATGTCGCTTATCGGATCGTTTACTACCATTTCTTGCTCCTCGTGTATCGCACCGTACTATTACCAACTGGATTTGTGTACGCCGGGTATCTGCCCATTGTTCGCGAGCTCGCGAAAGCAGATACGACACACGCCGAAACGCCGCATGTAGCTTCGGCCTCGGCCACACTGCTTACATCTGTTGTGATCGCGTACCTTAAATTTCTGATTGCGTTTTGCTTTTTCAACAAGCGCTTGACGTGCCACTTTTAGTCTCCTTTTTGACGTTACGAACCGGCAAAAGGCATGCCGAAATGTGTAAGAAGCTCGCGGGCTTCTTCATCAGTATTCGCTGTAGTTACAATGGTAATATTCATACCTATTGTGTTCTTTGCCTTATCCAGGTTTATCTCAGGAAAAACACTCTGATCTTCCAAGCCCATACTGTAGTTTCCCGCCCCGTCAAACGACTCTGCAGATACCCCTCGAAAGTCTCGTACGCGGGGTAAGCCAATATTTATGAGTCGGTGCAGAAAATTATACATCATTGTACGCCGCAAGGTAACTCGGGCCCCGATGGGATATCCCTGGCGTACTCTGAATTGGCTGACACTCTTACGCGCAACCGTCTGCACCGGTTTCTGCCCCGTTATCAGGGCGAGCGTCTCCTCGGCTTCCTGCAGTACATCCCGACTACTGGTTCCACTTACTGCAGTATTCACAATAATTTTCTCCAGCCGGGGCACCTGAAGCGCATTCTTGTACTGCCTGCGCTTCATCAGGTCCGGCATTATCTCGCTATTATATGTCTCCTGGAGCGGACTTTCCGCCATAGTTAGCTACCCTCGTTCTCTTCCACGTCGTTCTGTTTTTCCTCGTTCTGTGCTTCACCGGCCCCTGTCCCGGTGCCATACCGGGCATCGTACTTCTCTGCGTGCATCAGGTTGGACACGTGGATCGGGCATTCACGTTCTTCCAAACCCCCGCGAGGATTCTGAGGCCCCCGCCGAACTGCACGCGTATGGCGATTCACGCCTTCGACGATGGCCCGACCCTTTTCGTGATCAACAGAGAGCACTGTGCCTCTCTTTCCCCGGTCTTCACCAGCAATCACCACCACATTATCGTCTCGTCGGACATGCACTTTCGATTTCATCACAACACCTCCGGTGCTAAGGATACGACCTTCATAAAACTTTTGTCCCTCAGTTCACGCGCAATCGGGCCGAAGATTCGTGTGCCCCGTGGGTTGTTGTCATCATCCACAATTACGGCGGCGTTTCGGTCAAAACGTAAGCACGATCCATCTGTGCGGCGAATATCGCCGACAGTTCTTACGATTACGGCTTTAACAATCTCGCCTTTACTGACCTGCCCCCGGGGTTGCGCTTGCCTGACGGAGCCTCGCACTACATCACCGACCCTGGCGGTTGTCTTGTTCTGGCCAAGTACCCGTATGACTTTAAGGCCGCGAGCACCCGTATTATCGGCAACATCCAACATGGTTTCTGTCTGAATCATCGCACATATTCCTCTTTACTCACCATGGCCACGTTTCTCTATGGACTCGATCCGCCACCTTTTCTTCTTAGAATAGGGACGCGTCTCCATTATGGAAACGTGGTCTCCAACCTGGACTTCGTTGTTCTCATCGTGCGCATAGTATTTCTTCCGCTGGGTAAGCACCTTCCCGTACAGCGGATGCGGTGCACGTCTATCCACAGATACTACAGCTGTCTTATCCGGTGCAGCACTGACGACGACACCACGCCGCACTTTCCGTTTACCACGTAAAGAAGTATTTGAGTTTTCATCGGAAGAAGGCATGCGGACTCTCTCCTATTTGGCTGTTATCCCCTTGGTTCGAGACGTATGTTCGGTCAGCATACGGGCAAGATCCCGTTTTGCCTTTTTAATCCGTGCAGCGTTCTCCAGTTGCCCGGTCTGCGCCTGCAGACGCAGGTCAAAAATTTCCTGGCGGTGCTCACGTATTGCTCTGCGTAGTTCCTGATCTGTGAATTCGCGGATCTCCTGCATCTTCATAGCTGGATCCTTTTCGGTTTAGGCAGCATACCGTGTTAAGAACTTACAGTCGTACGGAATTTTTGCCGCTGCGCGCCGAAGTGCATCTCGCGCATCTTCCTGAGTACAGCCGCTTAACTCAAGCAGAATATTCCCTGCGCGTACGCGCGCTTCCCAGTCCTCCGGGTTACCTTTACCTTTACCCATCCGGGTTTCAAGCGGCTTTTTCGTCACGGGTTGATCCGGAAACACCTTGAGCCAAATCTTCCCCCGGCGTCTAAGGTGTCGGGTGACCGCGGTACGCATCGCTTCAAGCTGATGGGTACTTACCGTGCCATTCTCCAATATTTGCAGTCCATACTCGCCGAAT
>CAJXKU010000272.1 GCA_913055945.1 uncultured Lentisphaerota bacterium
CCTTTTTTTATTTTTCCACCGGGAAATTCACAACAAGGTAAGCTCCCTCCAGAGAAGGGAGTTTATCGCCTGTTTGAATCCGGGATCTCAGTTTTAAGCGGTTTTGACGGGAGGTGATTTCCTGGTGATAGTTGATCTGTGTTCCGTTTTCCAGGGGAAAGTGTCCCGAGTGTTCCCCCGGCGCGTCCTGAGCGGCACCATCTTCACGATTCAATACCAGGTCATCGAGGCTCAGGACGTTCTTCCAGTTTGACGTGGGTACTCGTACATCTGTTTTCACGTCAAATTTTACGCCGTCTTCGGTTACATGTTGAATTTGACCGGTGTCGGTCGTTTTGAAGCGGATTTCTGCGGTAGCGGGGGGTGTCAATGCTGATACGGCGAGGAGCGCGCCCGCGATATAACGGCGGCAATTGGCTGAAGATAAGTTCTTCCGAAAATCAATGAGGGGGAAATGCATGAGCAGTCAGTTTCCCACTACAGATACCTTATACCGGACGGTGTCATCCGATAGCGTTAGACGGGAAGCCTGTCTGGAGGGGAAGTACTGCTCATGGGGTGATACGAGAGACAGGCCGTGTTTGTCGAATTTCTCCACAAGTTGCCGCAAATGTTCATTAGATATAAGAATTGTCCATTGCTCGACGGCACCGGCGTGGGTATGTTCAATGAGTCTGGCGTCTTCTGGCAGAAGATCTTCCATGTTCTTGGAAAATTCCTGTAGGCCGTAATCTTTCAGGATCCACACATGTTTGATGGTTTCAATGCTGTTATTCTTTTCGCGAACGTTTTGCGGCCGGGATTCCGGCGTTACTTGGCCAGCGGGCTGCATGGGCTCCACAGTATATCGCCCCCTTTGTTCAGCGTGTGAAACCACCCGGGGGATCTTTTGTGAAGCTCTGAGCTGAGGTTCTTTATTCGTTGGCCGGAAAGCATTCCGCGGTTGCGCTTGCTGTAACTCGACCGCTGACGTAGGCTTCCGGGTACGTGTCGGCGTTTTCTGGTTGCGCTCACCCTCCTTTTCGGCGGTTTCCTTGCGAACGCCGGTTGCCACGTCCTTGACGGAGCCGGGCTCTTTGTCACTGAAGTCGGTCAGTACAATGGCGGCGGCAGAGAAGAGAATGAGGGCCGCAGCGGCCCATTTTAAAACCAGGGAAGAACGTTTCAGACGTCCAAGATGCAGCCGGAATGGATGCCGGTCTGCTGCCTTACAGGCGTCAATGATCTGTTCAGATAAATCGTCGGGGATGGCAAGGGACTGTTGAACGGCCTGATCAATAGATTGGAAATCTTTGACGGTGTCGCCACATTCTTCGCAGGACTCAATGTGTTGTTCAAGGTCATGCGTGTCCGCTTCGCTTTCTTGCTGTCCATCGAGCCAGGAGCTGAGATTTTCCAAGGTGGGACAATTGTCTTGCCAGCTCATAGTTCGATACGCCTCCGCAATTCTTCGCGGGCACGAGCAATTCGTGATTTGATTGTGCCCAATTTACACCCCAGGATTTCCGCAATCTGTTCGTAGTTCATTTCTTCAACATTTCTCAATATCAGTGCCTCTCTGTACGCAGGAGGCAAATTGTTAATTTCCTGTTCAACCCTATCCTGCAGTTCGTGAAATTGGGTCTCCTCGTCCGGTTGACTGCGAGGTTCCTCCAGGTCGATGGTTAACCGGTTCCCTTCTTCGTCTTCAATGGGTGCGTCCATACTGGTTTCACGTTTGAAACCACGCGTCTTTTTCCATCTGTATTTGTTGCGTGACAGGTTAACCACAATTCGATACATCCACGTGGTGAACTCAGCATCTCCACGGAATGACGGTAACGCTTTGTACATGCGAACAAAAGCATCCTGCGCCACCTCTTGAGCATCTTCACGATTGCGTAGAACACCAAACGCAATCTGATACGCTTTTTGCGCATAGCGCTCGGCCAGCGTATCAAAAGCAGTCTTATCTCCTTCATTAAAACGCTGGATAAGTTCTTTATCGCTTACTGTTCTAGATGTGTTCGACATAACGTAGGTGTTCTTGGTTCCCGGCAGTGTGTAAAATTGCCAGCCTCCCTATGCTCAGAAAGGCTGGCAATCCGATCCGCGCGGCAGAAATATAGAGAGTATCGTCCTTAAGAACGGGCGGCGGCTACGATGCCTTCAAATTCCTCAGGTTTCAGACTTGCACCGCCCACCAGGGCTCCGTCGATATCCTGTTGGCTGAGCAACTCTGCCGCGTTTTTTGATTTCACGCTTCCGCCGTAAAGGATGCGGACTTTGTCCGCTATGCCGGCACCATAATTTTCCTCCAGCAGGGAGCGTAAACAGGCATGCATTTCCTGTGCCTGGTCCGGAGTGGCGGTTTTTCCTGTGCCGATAGCCCACACTGGTTCGTAGGCGATGGTCAGCTGCTGAATCTCGTCAGCCGAAAGGTTGCCCAGGCCATTCTCAAACTGGCGTTTCACCACGCTCGTGGTTTGATCGGCTTCCCTTTGCTCTAAACTCTCGCCTACACATACAATCGGATGCAAACCTCCCTCTAAAGCAGCCTTTGTCCGGTTATTGACCGTTTCGTCTGTTTCTGCGAAATACTGGCGGCGTTCACTGTGCCCCACAATCGCACAGTTTACGCCGAGTTCAGTGAGCATAGGGGCGGAAATTTCGCCGGTGAAAGCACCGCTTTCCTCCCAGTGTACATTCTGAGCCCCGACGTCGATGTCTGTGCCGGCGGCAGCATCCATCGCCTTCGGAAGGGCAGTAAAAGGCGGACACACCAGAACATCCACTTCATTGATACCTGCAACTTTCTCCTTGAGGGCGTTGATCAACTCTACAGTTTCATTAGGGGTTTTGTTCATTTTCCAGTTACCGGCTATAAATTGTCTTCGCGCCATGGGTATACTCCTTTTCCTTAATCTGTGTGGTTTGTTTCATCGGACTCTGCCTTCAAGCAGGGGTCCGCCGTTTCAGGACCTTCCGATTCAGTTTTCCGTTGAGTACGTGCTTATTTGGGATCTAAAGCGGCTACTCCGGGCAGCTCTTTCCCTTCCAGGAATTCGAGCGAAGCTCCGCCGCCGGTGGATATGTGCGACATTTTGTCAGCGACACCGCTCTGTCCCACTGCGCTGACGGAGTCACCGCCACCGATAATGCTTGTCGCGGAAGTATCGGCAATCGCCCGGCAGATATCCATTGTACCCTTCGCAAACGGTGCCATTTCGAAACAGCCCATGGGGCCGTTCCAGACGATCGTCTTGGCTTTACTGATTTCCTGTGCATACGTTTGAACTGTCTGTGGGCCGATATCCAGCCCCATCCAGCCTTCGGGGATTTCCATACCGACGGTCTGCGTCTGTGCCTCTTCCGCGAAGTTGTCACCCACAACATGGTCGGAGGGAAGCATGAATTTCACACCGTTGTTTTCGGCCTGTTTCATCGTGTCACCGGCGGTGTCGACCAAATCATTTTCGATCAAAGAACTGCCCACGGAGTGACCCTGAGCTTTGAGGAATGTGTAGGCCATCCCTCCGCCGATGAGAAGCGCATCCACTTTGCTGATGAGGTTCTGCAGAACTTCCAGCTTGCCGGAAACTTTGGCGCCGCCGATAACGGCAATGAACGGACGTTCGGGGTTTTCTACCGCATCACCGAGGAAATCGAGTTCCTTCTGCATGAGATAACCGGCGACGTTGGTTTCCATGAAGCGGCACACCACTGCAGTGGAAGCATGTTCGCGGTGGGCGGTTCCGAACGCATCGTTTACATAAATATCGGCCAGAGAAGCCAATTTCCGGGCGAATGCTTCCTGTTCTTCTTTAGAGCAGCCTTTACCTTCCTCTTCGGGGTAGAAACGGGTGTTTTCCAGCAACAGGATCTCACCCGGCTGCAAACTTTGAGCCATCGAGTTGACTTCGTCCCCGATCACATCCGGCGCCATTTTGACTGTATTGGAGAGAAGGGAGCCCAGGTGTTCCGCAATAGGAGAAAGGCTCAGCTCAGGCGATTTTTTCCCTTTGGGCCGTCCCAGGTGCGAGGCCAGGATCAATTTCCCTCCGTTATCCACAACTTTCTGAATGCTGGGCAGTGCGGCCCGAATACGGCTGTCATCCGAAATTTTGCCGTCTGAAAAAGGCACATTAAAGTCTACCCGCATCAGTACAGATTGGCCTGAAAACTGGACATCTTCTATACTCCGCTTGTTCATTGGATTTCCTCCTTTATGTTTTGTACTTTATTGATGACCGAACGTGATTGAAAATCCCGCTGAATATCGTGAGCTGGTTTGAAGGCGCAAAGCCGCTGTATGAGTCCCTCTTGATGCCATTCACAGAACGCGGGGCGAATTCAGATCTGCCGTCGTAATATAACACAAATGTTAAGCCGATTGAAAAAAAATCTGCATGTTCTGTTCCGAGAACCCTCGTGCTGCGAGGAGACGTCCTGGCAGGGGCGTGCGTTTCTGGGAGGTGTCGGAGGGTGGATGCTGGGGCTGGTGCTGATAAGTTCCTCTGCGGGGATCGAACCCGCCTCCTCACCGATCACAACCGTGCTTCTGGGGGTGGTGCCCGTCCAAGTTTGCGGCACGGCGGGGGTTTTTGCTGTTTTGGCGTGCTGCAAACGGCCGTCGTACTGGCTGGG
>CAJXKU010000273.1 GCA_913055945.1 uncultured Lentisphaerota bacterium
TATAAAAACGGACAGTGTAATGCGTATTATGCCTTGTTAGAAAAAATCGGGACCGATTTCCGTTTTCGAACAACCGGTCCCGAATGAATGGAGCGTTGGAAAGGTGATCCCGCCGATTACTCGGCAAAACCGCCGGGGCTGTCGTCCCGACTGCGTTTGGGGCGAGCTGTGTTGACTTTGAGGGTTCTGCCCTCGTGTTCCTGGCCGTTGATGGCTTCCATGGCAGCTTCTGCTTCCTCCTGAGAACTCATTTCGACAAATCCGAAGCCTTTGCTTCGGCCGGAGGCTTTGTCATTGATGACTTCCGCGCTCTCAACGGTGCCGTACTGTTCGAACAATTCCCGTAGGGCATCGTCCTCCACGCCGTAGTCCAGGTTTCCTACGTACAGTCTCTTCTCGTTCGCCATAATCTGCAATCTCCTCTCTGTACATCAAAGGCCCTATTCTTTCGCTTTCCGGGCCACCCAGGAAAGGAGCCGACGCCACTGTTCCGGCTCGTTTTACCAGTTACGCCTGATGGAGCCCTCTGCAGCGGGAATAATACACCACTGCACGAAGGCCCGCATCATTTGTAACATGATAAATTTGAATATAGGACGTTTTTAAGCAGTTGTAAACCCATACCATGTATAAACCCGCATGGAATTGAGCCGTGATCGGCCCAGGGCTTGCTGAATCTCTGCTGCCTATTTATTCAGTATTACCGCGGATGTCCGCATCGGCAGGAGCGACGTGAGACTCTTTTCTCTTCGCATCGCCTCTGCCTTGGCCCACCTCCCGGCCGATGCTTTTAATGCGGTTTTTCATACATTCACGACAGGCGGCGGCATCCTCTGTAATGCACGCTTTTGCAGGGTAGATTTCGTAATTCTGCCGGTAAGCGGGCGGCGTTACGTTCGGCATTACGACGTTTGCCCCCCGCTCCAAACCGAATTCACGGCCGTCCGGTTTGTTGAGTGTGGCAAGTGCGGTGGTGCTCGGGATGTTTGCATCAGGACATAGAAGTCTGGCCAGTGCAATCACCTTGTACGTCATGAGTTCGGAACTTGGAACCTGATCCTGTTCTTCGAGGGCGGGAGGAGCTGTCTGTGCGCCGAGGGGGGTGTCGGGATGGGCGATAAACGGCCCGACGCCGATCATGTCCAGGTCAAGCTTGCGAAACAGCAGCAGGTCTTCCGCAAGGCTTTCATAGCTCTGACCGGGCATTCCGATCATACATCCGCTGCCGATTTCATAGCCCGAATTGCGCAGTATGCGGAGTAAGTCCAGCCGTGTATGTTGGTCGGTGGCTCTGTGCGGGTGGACACGATGGTACAGCGTATTGTCGCTTGTCTCAAATCGGAGCAAATAGCGATCAGCTCCCGCTTCCCGCCACTCCCGGAATTCCTGCGGGGAGCGTTCCCCTACGCTGAGTGTTACGGCCAGCGGCGTTTTGTTCTTTATCCGCCGGATGATGTCGGCAAGCCATTCGGTGGAAAAGCCATGATCCTGGCCGGACTGCAGAACCACCGTCCCATAGCCGTAATCGTAGGCAGCCAAAGCTGCTTCAACGATTTCGTCGGCGCTCATGCGGTAGCGTTGCAATTCTTCCCGACTGCCCCGGAGGCCGCAATAAAGGCAGTCGCGTACGCAGTAGTTTGAAAATTCGATAAGCCCTCTGAAGTGGACCGCTTCGCCCACGTGCTCTTTCCGTACTGCGTCCGCGTGGGACCATAATTTGCGGAGCGTTTCGGCTGAATCTGTGCGCAACCACGAGGAGATTGTTTCTTTTGTCCATTCGCTGTGCATAACGTCGCCCTCGGCTGAAGGAGTGTGCGGCATAGTTTTACAGGATGTATCTATTTTAAACATAATGTATACGGTCCGCTTCGTTCGTGTGGTATTACGGCCATCATTCTGTCAGGCGTTGAAAACGTTAGAATCATTGAAGTTGCTGTGTCTGCAGTGCCTGGTCCCAGTCTTTTAAGACCGGCTCGAAGCCTTTCTGGTAGACAGTTCGAATCATGTGCTGGAGGGATCGGGTGTCCTGCACTTCGAACTGCCCGCTCGTATCCTCCTGGAAGGTGTAGCCGCCGGGGTTTGTGCGGGAGGCAGCGGAGATACGTGTGACGCCGAGCGGGAGGATATTGTCGCGGAACTGCGGCGACTCTCTGGTGGATAAAACCATATCCGCGTCCGGCAGGACGATTCTTAAAGCGCAAAGCATCTGCACGATCGCTTTATCATCAACGGGGCAGGGCGGATCAATACTGCCCGGTGCTTTCCGCATGCGCGGGAAAGAAATACTGAGTCGGCAACGCCAATACTGACGCTGCAGATACAGTGCGTGAAGTCCTGTCCAGAATGCTTCTGCACGCCAGTCCCGCAGCCCGAGTAATGCACCGATACCGAGCCTGTGCATACCTGCCCGTGCACCTTTTTCGACAGCGGCCAGGCGGTTGTGAAAATCTTTTTTCGGGCCTGCCGGATGCATAACGAGGTAAACATCCGGGTCATAAGTCTCCTGGTAAAGGGTTAAACCATCCACGCCGGCGGAGATCAGTCGAGCGTACTCATGCTGGCGTAACGGGTAAATTTCTACGCTGATTGAGGCGAATCTGCTCCGGAGTTTGGTTGCGAGCTGCGCGAAATATTCAACCGGAACGTGTTCAGGGTCTTCCCCGGAAACCAGCAGAAGGTGGCGGAATCCCTGTTTGGCAAGATAATCCGCCTCCTGTAGGGCTTCCTGCTGAGACAGGCTGGATCTGAAGACGTGAGTGTTACAATTAAAGCCGCAGTAACGGCAGGCGTTGCGGCAGTAATTCGATACATAAAGCGGTGCGTAGAACTGCATGGCATGCCCGAAACGTTGTCTGGTCAAGAGCGCCGCTTCCTGCGCCATCGTTTCCAGGTATGGCTCCGCTGCCGGCGAAAGGAGTCTGAGGAGTGTTTCCGGACTGCGCGATGGTTTTTTCAACTCACGGCGGACTTCGCCTGTGTCGACACCGTACAACCTCCGGTCGACCAATTCGGGCGGCCAGGAACTAAGTTGCTCGCTGAAATCCTGGGCGCGGGGATTATTATTCTGACGTGGCGCCTGCTGTTGTATCATGGTTGTGTACAAATCCTGTCAGCGGACTGCTGGGTTCCGCTAGTTTCTGTTCACCCCTGGGGTCGGCGTCTACTGCCTGCTCTGCAGCTCGTACGGCTTGGGCGAAAGCTCTTGCCATGTTTACGGGATCTCCGGCGGTGGCGATGGCCGTATTGACCAGTACGGCGTCGGCGCCCAGTTCGACAGCTTTTGCAGCGTGGGAAGGCAACCCGAGGCCGGCGTCTACCACAACCGGCACGGTGGCTTGTTCAATGATGATTTCCAGCATGTCCTGAGTGCGTATACCCGCGTTTGTGCCGATGGGCGCGCCCAGAGGCATGACGGCTGGGGCACCTGCTTCGGTCAGTTGCCGACAAAGCACGGGATCCGCATTAACATACGGCAGGACCGTAAATCCTTCTTCAACCATCTGCTCTGTGGCTTTTAACGTTTCCACCGGATCGGGGAGTAAGTAGTTGACATCAGGGGTCACTTCGAGTTTGATCCAGTCGTAACCACTTGCCGCTTGAGCCAGTCGGGCGATACGGAGGGCATCCTCGGCCGTCTTCGCGCCGCTGGTGTTGGGAACGATATGCACCCCGCTGCCGCTGAGACGTTCGATCAGAGAAGGGGCTTGCTGGCTGTTCGGTTCGTTCAGATCTACGCGGCGGAGGGCTACGGTTACGATCTCTGTGCCCGAGGCCTGCACAGCTTCCGCCATGACGGGGCCGGCTGCAAATTTTCCGGTTCCGATAAACAGACGGGAATTGAAGGAGTAACCATTGATATTCAACCTGTGCATAAGGCTTATCCTCCTCCCACGAAATGGATGATTTCCACCCTGTCTTCGCGTTGCAGCGTGTGATGCCCGAACTGTTCCGGTCTTACGATTCCCCCTTCATGCTCAACCGCCACACGTTCCGGATTTATTTCCATAAACGCCAGAAGTTCATCCACCGAACAGTTTTCCGGGACCTCCCGCTTCTCTCCGTTGAGCGTTATCTGCATGGTCTGCTTTACTTTTCCCTTTTTTGGGTGCTTTTGCATGAATATTCTGTTGGAAACGTGCAACCCCTTTCTTTAAATACTATACTAACTCAATCGAGGTAGTCAACAAAAAAGGAATACTTAACTCGTCGGCAGCATCTATGGGTCAAGCAACCCACCTGTGCCCCCTGACTATGCAGAGGAGATTTGCGTGTACGCGTAAACGTACGAGCCAACCCGCCGGCCGGCGCAGCCGCCCTGACACCCCGCGGCGAGACGTTGTCTCCGCTATGTTCCGGCCTTTTTGCGGTGCTCCTGTCTATGCACGCCGCCCGGCGGTTTGGCTTTATCCCCCGTATTACACTTGACGCGGTTGCCGGCGGGTGGTATTTCACCGGATAAAACAGCATGGGCTTTGCTGTGCGTTCTTGATCGAAATCGAAATCGCTATCGAAATCGGAATGCCG
>CAJXKU010000274.1 GCA_913055945.1 uncultured Lentisphaerota bacterium
GGAAAAGGATGTCTTCTGCGTAGTGATTCCGATGACCGCGGGCGTACATGGACGGAACCGTTTCCCACCGAAATCCCCAATCCCCACAGCAAAGCACGATTGCACCGGCTCAGTGACGGCCGAATCCTCCTTGTACACAATCCAAACAGTCAAACCGACCATCCGAACAAACGAAAAGGAGCGAACTGTGCACGCAACCCCTTAGCCCTGTGGATTTCGGACAACGATATGGAAACCTGGACATACAAACGCGATTTAACCGATTTTCCCGGGATGCTGGCTTATCCCGACGGCGACCTCGATCCCACGGAAAATATGCTCCACATCGCGTTTGATTACAATCGACACGATGTCATTTACTGGGGCGCTGACTTGACCTCGCAGTAACCATCTTGTTGATGACGGTGACGGATCGCACGCATTTGCACGATGCCGGCGTAAATTTTATGCAAGTCAAGATTAGCCTGAATTATGCATAAAGCTGGATTCGGGCTAGCCGCCACAGGAAAAGAGTTCAGTTTACGTGGTGCACAACATAACGCAGCAACATAATGTCAGAATCCCCGAACATACTCGTCATCATCTCGGACCATCTTTCGCCGGAAGTGATCGGTGCGTACGGTGATCTGCGCGGTTGCACGCCGAACATCGACCGGTTGGCAGCTCAAGGCGTAAAATTCGGTTCGGCGTACGCAAATTGTCCGCTATGCCAGCCGTCGCGTGCTTCATTCTGGAGTAGCCGTTATCCGCACGAGACACGGGTGCTTTCTAACGGCCGGAAGCACGTTAACGGTCCGTTACCCGATGATCTGCGCACGCTGGGGGAAGTTTTCAGCGAAGCGGGCTATCGCACAATACATTTCGGCAAGGAACATGATTTCGGCACGTTGCGCGGTTTTGAACGAGTGGCGAGCGACCCCAGACCGTCCCAAGAGGAGCCGCACCCCGCCTGGCCGGAGCACGGCGATACGTTGAACGACAACGGCACGGGGGAGGTGATTTCCGAATGGTTACGCAATCCTGACCGTCAGCCGTTTGTAGCGGTGGCCGACCTCAACAATCCGCACGACATCTGCGGTTGGACCGGGGTAAATCAATCGCTTGATGGTCCCGTGGAGAACGTTCCGCCGCCGATGGACCTACCGTCGCTGCCCAATAATTTCTACGTTGAGGATATGGCCCAACGCCCTTTGCCGGTTCAGTACATCTGCTGCACCCACCGCCGTCTGGCTCAGGCCACGGGCTGGACGGAGGAAAACTACCGGCACTATCTGGCGGCCTACTACCATTACACGTATCTTGCGGACCAGGCTGTGGGTAACATCATGGATGCACTGCATGCTACCGCCGCCGGTGACAACACTTTGGTCGTCGTTATGGGGGATCATGGTGACGGCATGGCTCATCATGGGATGGTCACCAAACAGGTTTCACTCTACGAGGAGACGACGCGGGTGCCGTTCATCCTTGCCGGCCCCGGTATTCCGCAACGGGACGAAGTGCTTACTGAGCCGTTGGTTTCGTTGCTGGACCTGTTTCCCACGTTGTGTGATTATGCGGGGCTTGCCGTTCCGTCGCCGACTCGGGGTGCAAGCGTCTTGCCGGCGATCCGCGGAGAACGTGACCGGCATCATACCTACATCGTGGCTGAATGGCACACCGAATGGGGTTTTACGGTTTCCCCTGGGCGCATGGTACGCACCCGGCAATTCAAATACATCCGCTACCTGGAAGGCGAAAGTGAAGAACTGTACGACATGATCAACGATCCCGGAGAGACCCGGAACCTCGTGCCGGACTCCCCTTACAGTGCTGTTTTGGCGGAACACCGGCAACTCTTGCAAGAGCATTTGCGTGAGACTGCCGATCCTTTCGAGGAATTGGAGGTACAGGTTGCGCCTTGTTGGCGGCACCACGCGCCAGGATACTGGAATCACACCGGGCCTGCGGCCCCGATGTGAGCTTAGTTCGTTTCGCTCGGACTGCTCGTGCGAGTTGCAGGACCGACGCCCGGGGTTTGGATATGCTCTGGACAGCAGTATGCGCGATCTGGACTTCGGTGGCACATAGGGTGGACAGTTCTTGTAAAGCTTCTTCTATAGTCGTTTCTACTTTTACCATCCCGGTTGTAGCCGAATGCAGCCCATCCGTTGTCGTTGCCTTCCAGATAGCTGCTGGTCACATCATCCAGATACAAGGGCGGTTTTCTTGTCCGTACCGCTCCGCCCGTCGCTGTTATTGACCCACTTGTTGAGCCGGCTTCGACATTCTTCCACGATATCTGCCAAGTCCGGATCATCGACCCGATTAACAAGCTCGTCGGGGTCTGACTTAAGATCATATAATTCTGACACATCACCCGCTGTAGTGCAGAATTTCCAGCGGCCACGCAGGACAGCCTTTGTTTCTCCCCGACAGATCACAGGGCACAAATGGTGACTTTGTGACGAAAGCTCATCGTATTCCTTTTGCGATAATTCACCCTCCTGCAGTGCAACGCCGGGATCCCCGTGTTCCATGAATATTGCTTCCCGATGGCTATGATTCGATGCGTCGAGCAGTACATGAGCAAAGCTCTGACCTTCCACACCGGCAAATTCCGGGATGCCTGCAAGTTCTGCCAATGTCGGCACTACGTCTATGTTCGAGACAAGCGCGTCCGTTTCCTTGGGGGGTATGCGCGACGGCCACCGAATGATCAGCGGGACATGGGTCAACGCTTCATATAGGTTCGGCCCTTTGCGAATCATGTGGTGATCGCCCATGTAATCGCCGTGATCGGACGTGAACAGGAGAATGGTATTCTCCGCCTGTCCAGTTTCATCGAGTACCGCCATAAGTTTTCCCAGTTCGGCATCTATATACGAAACCATGCCCCAGTATTTGGCTTTCAGTTCCAGGATGCTGTCGTCCGGATATTCCCTGTTGTAACGATCCCATTCCACAACCACCCGCTGGCGGTAGGGTTTATTCCGCATTTCTTCTTCGCTCCAGGCAGGAAGAGGGATTTGGTCTGTGCTGTACATACTGGCATACGGTTCGCAAACCATATAGGGAGGATGGGGATCCGGAATGGAGAGCCACAGGAAGAGGGGGTCAGTTGTGCTCCTGATGAGGTTCGAAGCAGCGCGGAAGAGTGAGGCGGTGATGTTCTCAGCGGGCGGGATCGGGTCTTCAGCCATGGGAACATGCATTTTATCTTTCCGCAAGTTGTGAATGTCATCGCTCCGCGAAGACAACGAGGCGTCGATGTTGGTGTGACTTGCATTCTCGAGGACATCAAATGTATCCCGGCGACGTGCTTCGCCGAAACAGTGGTCTTTTCCGATAAGTGCTGTTGTATAACCAGCCTTTCGGAAATGAGAAACAAAATCCGTCTCTTCGGGCGCCATCAGTCTGTCGTTATTGTACGATCCCGTCGAATGTGCATATCGGCCGGTGAAGAAGGATACGCGGGATGGTACGCACAACGGTGTCGTGACGTGGTGCTGATGGAATAGACAGCCTTCGCGCGCGAGCCGATCAAGGTTGGGGGTATTGATTAGGGGATTCCCGCAGCAGTGCAATGTGTCATACCGCTGCTGATCAGTGTATATGACAATAATGTTGGGAGTAGCTGACATTTCCCTTCTCCTTGACGCACGATACCGTCACTGACCGTATCAGAACTCGGCTCCGGCGGACCAACCGACGACGGCCAGCACTGACATGAGTCTGCGCCTAAGACCGAAAAAGACTTTTCCCCGCATGTCTACGCCCGAACGCGCACGTCACTCTTCATGCGGGGGATAAAGCGTGAAAATCTTATATTCATGCTTCGGAATTTCTGCGGTGAAGCCCTGCTGTAAGTCGTCGCGTGTATAAGTTCTGGAATGAATGAGGGTCGGCTCGCGCTTCCCTGCGTGATAAATGGGCCGCAGCACAACCTCCCCGCCATAATGTTCGGCGACCGCCCCCGCATGGACGTAAACTTCCTCCGAATCGGCGGAGTGATTGTACACAAACAGCACATCAGCTTCGGGATAGAAATACACATGCCCCCCGGGGGTCGGGCTATGCAGCGCCTGCATCAGTTCCACTCCTGACTTCTGGGCCACTTTGTATATCATGCGTTGCAGGAACTCTTCGTACGTGGCGTCACCGGGAACCATGTAGGTTCCATTGCCTGTTATATAAGCAGCTTTCCCTTCGCCATAATCATGAAGCGTAATAAAGGCTTTACGACCTTCATCATCTTCCCCTTGGGCCAGAACCTGAGTCTGGTTGTCGGCAGGGGATACCGCAATATGCGTCGTTAGACCACCGATGTCAGAGACTCCCGCAAAAAGCCGCGGCATCGACTTGTTGCTGACTTCCACAGCCGGTGAGCCGGACACATTCCTGAACCTCACTCCCGAGTTGCGGTAATACTCTTGTTCAGCATCTTCGGCCACACGCCCCTTATATTCCAGCCCGTATACGTTGCCAAGGTAAAATTTGTCACCGTCCA
>CAJXKU010000275.1 GCA_913055945.1 uncultured Lentisphaerota bacterium
TGAAGGTTTGTAGTACCGCCTTTAGGCGGTCTGCTGAATTCTTAAAGGCGGCGAGTCTCATACTGGGGTGGCCGATGGCTGCACCGGCGGCCAGGCTCGTATGTAAGCCCAGACCTCAGCAAGAGACGGAGTCCGGTATTACACGTACAAACCGACTGAACGCAAGCGCCGCGTGCACCCCGACAAATACGGCACACGACTGCCTACTTCAGAATTCATTACTGATTATCAACTTAACGGGAAAAAATGCCAACACATCCGGTTGTAGCTGCCTTCGGCTAAAACCTTGATCGTTGCTGTAATCGCAGTCTTCACCGGTGTCGCTGTTTGTTCGTTGTAATTCTGAGCAGAAGCACGCACCCTATCAGTGCAGAACGTACTGGGCACAAGAATATTTCTTCGCCACTCCCGGCGAATCACACTCCGCCCAGGAATTCAGAAAAGAACCGCTCACCGGCCGGTCGCCAGCGTCCGCACCGTCATGACATTCCGGGGGTCGAAGGTTCTAAGCCTCTGCCCCCGGCTTATCAACGCTGAAAGTCAGGCAACCCGCGCATTTCCGTACCACGCAACGGTGCTCCCGCCGGATCCACCAAACGTGCCGTAACGAAAACCAACAGGTTCCGCTTGTTACTCTCTTCCCCTGTATTTGTAAATAAACGTCCAATAACGGGAAGCTCCCCTAGAAGCGGGACTTTATCCTTGTAGGTTGTTACGTCCTCCTTAATAAGGCCGCCGAGGACCACAGTTTCGCCATCCCACACGATAACCCGTGTATTCACTCGTCTTTCCGAGAGTATCGGCTTCATCTGCTTCACTGTCGTCGTAGACCCAGCCACCTGAAGATCGTAGTTGAAACTCCGATCATATCCGATAAATTCACGCACATTGGGACTGAGCTGTAAGTAAATCGTATAGCCATCGGGGCCAACTCGAGGGGTCACCTCAAGCATAACCCCGATATCTGTTTCATCTCCGAACTCCGGTGTTGAAGGTATCACAGACGTACCTGTTTCTGTATCCACAATCTCCGGCTCCGTAAAATCTTCCGGGAAAAACCGCTGCGTCACAACACCGATGGCAGCTTGTTCCCCGCTCATTGCGGTGACTTTCGGCGCGGAGAGAATATCCGTGCTGTCCTGTCGATCCAAAGCGTGGACCAAGGTGTTGTATTCAACATTCCCCAGAATTCCGCTCAAACTCAGTAACGAGTCCGAGCCCTGGTCAACCCCAGGCAGGATTTCGTGGGTTCCCCGAAGTGCCTTCGTAAGCCGCGGTCCGCCACCCGGTACCTGCTTTTCCACTTCCAGGCTGTCGCCCAAAACTGACCATGTATTCTGTGTATGATCTGAGGGCCGGAATGTCCATTCAAAACCGAGATTCTCCAAGTCTGTCTGATTGACCTCGACGAATTTTGCTTCAATGCTGACCTGGCGAGGCGTGACGTTTATTTCTTCCAGAACTTTCTCAATTTTGCGGAGATTCTCGGGGGTATTGTGAACCATCAGCTTACTGCGCTTCGAAAAGTATCCGACCCTTGACCCTTCCGGAAAGTTTACGCCGAAGTTATCAAAGAACGACTTCAGCTCCTCAGAACTCATACCCCCTCCTCCTAGGGCGCCTCCTCCTCCCCCATCTCCATCACTGTCATCATCTCCGCTGAAGAATCCCCCGTCTCCACTGTCGCCGCCATCTCCCATGCTGAGTTCGCCAGAGCCTTCCCCGCCCCCGGTAAGGACACCAGCTTTTACAGAATACGTCCGCGTCTCCATCCGCTCAAGCGGTACATCTTTTCCCGCAATAATGACGGCATTCGTTTCCACCACGTACTGCAGATCAGCGGCGGTACAGATGTACCTTATGACTTCCGCCAGCGGTACCTCCTGCATGTTCATTGTCACTTTCGGTACCTGCGCCCGGGATTCAGCAGCGTCGGCACCGCTATCACCACCGCCACCTTCGAATTCTTCCAAGTCTTCATCCCCGAAGCCGCCAAATTCTTCCCCCCCTCCGGGGCCGCCTGTACCACTCCCTCCGGACGGGGCGGTTTCGCCGCTGCCTGAACCTCCTGCGTCCTGCTGGCTCAGCCGAAGCATAAAGTTCACGCCCTGACCCTCTTCATCGAGATCTTTGCTCTTATCCTGAAGGAACCTGATCACATCCGGAACTCGCGCAGAATCAAAATTGATCTTTGGAATAACAATATTCTGTAACTTCTGCCGAAGCCCTCCTTCCTTCGAAACGGGCGTTTCGCCACCTTCAGCCTCCGGCGCCCCTGCTTCCATGGTCGTTACAGGCTCCTGCCACTTCCACCGGACTTGAGCCATCCTTTTTGCTAATGTCGACTCTTTCCTCTTCGCCGCTGTCTCTTTTAATTCTTCATTGATCTTCCGCAACCACCGCATCGCTTTCGTATGGTAGGGATTTTTAACCAGCACTTTTTTGAACTTTGATTCAGCTCTTTCATATTCATGGTTTTCAAAGAGCATTTTTCCTTCCTGCATGAGCACGTTTATATCATAGCTTTTCTGCTCCTGGTCCGGCATAACTTCGTCTTCGTCCACATCGGCACGCATTCTCGCTTCCTTACGTTGCTGCCGGAATTTTTTACGTAAACGGTCTATCTCTTCCCGCTTCCCCGGTTTAATCTCCCCTGCTTTCTTCAACGTGTTCAGCGCTTTACCGAATTGCTCTACATCGGCGTACCGCCGCGCTTCACTCGCCAGCTTTTTTGCATATTCCACCCGTACATTATACAGATAATCATCAACCCGCTTTTTCTTTCCCTGAATCTCTTTTGTATCCCCTGCCCGATCAAGAGCCTCCTTTGCGTCCTTGTATTTCTTCAGCGCCTTCTCGTATTCGTTCTCCCGGAACGCACGGTTCGCCTCGACCACAAGGTGCTCCGCGCGAATTTTTGCCTCCTGCCTACGAATTCGTTCTTCTTCTTCCAGTTCCTGCGGTTCAGGTTTCAGCTCCCCTTTTCCTTCCTGTTCTCCTCCATCCTCTGCCGCTTTGTCAGGCTGCTCCTGCTGATCTTCACGATCACCGGCGGTTTTCTGCTTCTGCGCTTTCTGCCCCTCCCCTGATTCAGTCTCTTCTTGTTTAGACTCTTCCTTCTCTTCCCCACTGAACACGTTCTCCAACGTGTCCAGGATCCCCCCCGAAGCCAGGCCGTCTACGGAGACAGACCCCAGAAAAGCGAGAGACACCAGACTCACCATTGCCACCGACCGTACTTCAAGTTTCTTCATGCCCATATGATTTATTCCTATCATTTCGCTTTACGTTTTCTCAATTCGGGTTCTTACCTTTGACCTTTGGGTAGACGCTTTACACGCCACTTCGACTACCAAAACTTATCCACTATCTGCATAATACAAGGTTATCTCCTTCTCTCTGCGGGAGGAGCCCTGTTGTATTCGTCTCTTCGGCGGTCTCTGCGGATACCGTCTTCGCGTCTTGACTCTCGTCGGGCATCTTCTTCTCGTCGAATATCTTCTGCTCTTTTAGGCAGATCTTCAGAGCTGAACCAATCCACACGAACCGTCCGGTCGCTGCCCTTCTGGGCAAGCTCCACACGTAGGTCTTTGCCTTCACCTTTCATTGCCTTCACCGTATAGCGCTCGCGATTGCCGGCAGGGTCTTCCATCACAAGCAGACCGTCTTTTGCAACCTTATAGCGCGGCCATTGGCTCCGGTCCCGCACACCCGGCGTTATTTCTGCGAACCTGATAATCACGCCGGTCCTTTCCCGAGGTTGCCCCCGTACGAGCACTCGGCCTTCTTCCGCGACACCATTTTCCGGGACAACCTTAACTTCGGAAACATCGTTCTCCACAAAACCGACCCCCTCTATACGCTCTTTTTCCGTTTTCTCCTCCACATCGACTACCCGGTATCCTTTCTCTCTGCCGGGAATTTTAATTGTTTCCCCCAGGTTCTTCCGGACCAAACCTTCCTTACCCTGAACATTGAAAAACAGGTCCCACTCATCTTTGTTATCTTCGTCCGTAACGATCAGGTTCTTAAACTTTACCGGGAAGTATCTCTCTTCTGTCCCGATAATCCGCAACTTCTTCGCCAGTAAAGGATGACTCGATGGGTCATCCAACGCGGTCCCGGCCTTGTACTCTTCCAGATTCGTAAAACCGTCGCCGTCTTCGTCTTTGTACGCATCTTCCGGGCTGTCCGGGTCTAAAAACGCCTTTTCCTGTTCGAACTCGTTCGGAAGGTTATCCCCATCCCTATCCGTTCCGGGATCACCACCATCGTCCTCTTCTTGATCAGACCCGCAAAAGGGACATGACTTCTCATCCGCCGGGATCAGATTTGTACATTCCGGATTATCGCACACCACAAATCTACCTGCCCAGAACAAGCCTTTTTTACCTTCAGCCCCTTCTACAGATTTTTCCCATAAACGTTGAGGGCTGTTTACTGCTTTCATCACGTCCCATTCCGCCTGCTTCACCGCACCTTCCACCC
>CAJXKU010000276.1 GCA_913055945.1 uncultured Lentisphaerota bacterium
CCAGCAAAGGAAAACGAGGCGCGAACAGTCAGGACATCAACGTAGATGAAGCGGCCCGTGGCCGTAGCTCAGGAGGAGAGCAGGGGCGGAACACAGCGGACAGGCCCGAGAGCGAGGATAAGGCGGCAAGCAGAAATGCTGCAAGGGAAAAAGGGAAAGGGCAAGTCCAAAGTGCCCCAGGGGCCTCTTCTGCGGAGCTTCAGGGGAAAGCGTCTGGCGCGAACGAAAATGCGTCTTCCCAGAAGAATACGGTGAATTCGAATAATTCAGGTGGCGCCAAGGCGTTCTCGAATTTCAACTTTCGTTCCAATCCGGGTTCCGGGAACGATGCAGAAAACCGGTTTCAGATCGTACGATGGTCTTACCAACAGGGTGGTGAAAAATCGGCAAATGAAGGAAAAAGTACGAATGCTCTTTGGACACAAGGTGTTCGCGCATTTGTGGAGTCACTGCGGAATCAGGGAAAAGAGAACCAGAGCCTACGTCAGCAATTGCGGCGGACGTTAGGTAATTCAAAAAATGCTTCACGTCTTTCTACAGGCGGTGAAAAAACTTCCGGAAGAAGCCTATCCATCAAAGCGGGGGGAGAGAATGGCTCCAGATTCTCGACAGAATCCCGTCCACAAGGAAACTCAGAGGAGAACGGTGCTCGGAGTGGGATTGGACGCAATGTCGCCTCTGGTTCAAACAGGAGCACCTCGGCCACTCAATTCCAGGAGACGATGAATTCTTCCAATCGGTTGTTTCAGCAGATGCGGACACAATTGTTACGAGGTTTGAATCTGTTCCGGGGGCAGCCGAGCACAAGCTTGAACGTGTCCGTCAATAACAGCGTTCTCGGCAACGGAGAAATCTCCCTTCAGGGACAGCAGGGGCAGCTTTTCCTGCAGGTGAATATGGCGGATAAAAACGTTGAAAGCAGACTCTCTGAGGCGCGGCGGGAAATGGAAGCCGAACTGCGCAACTTAGGTTTTTCTTCAGTTGAGCTGGAGTTCGGGATGGATAATGACTCGCGCGATACGGGAGAAGATGCCCAGGAACAACATTCGAATTCGAATCCCGAGAATGTCAGCCTTCCGCTCGGTGACGAAATGACGTCGGAAGAAGAAGAGCAATTGGCAGCACTACGGTAGCCGTTCGGTTAAACATTCTGCTGGAATTTATTTTCCCGCCAGCAGATTTTTTTGATGATCAGCGTATAAAGATTTTACTTTTGTAGTAAAAGTCCTATATTGTTGAGTTAAGAGATAAGTTGAGGTCAGTGTCAGTGAGGTGCCTCCACGCCCTGCGCTTGTCCTGCCGAGACTCTCTGAACGACAGAGCCGGCTCAGTAAATGTCGGCTCCTTTCCCGGATGGCCCGGAAAGTGAAAGAATAGGGCCGAAGAAGTAGAGACAGGAGATCGGAGTTATGGGCAACGAGAAGAGGATGTATGTAGGAAACCTTGATTACAGCGTGGACGATTCAGGCCTGGAGGAGTTGTTTTCTCCTTACGGCACGGTGGAAAGTGCGGACGTCATCACTGACAGAGCATCCGGCCGCAGCAAAGGGTTCGGCTTTGTGGAGATGAGTTCACAGGAAGAAGCCCAGGCGGCCATAGATGCCGTGGACGGTACGGAACACGAGGGCAGGACCCTCAAAGTAAATAAAGCTCGACCGAAAACGTAACGAGTTGTCCGGGAATGGTCCGATAAGGATCATCTCGGCAACTGGTGTGTTTGATTGAGCAAAATATATAGGGACCGATTGTCGTGGAGCAATCGGTCCCTTTTTTATTGTGCTGTAAGGGCGGTAATACAGATTTTAAACTGAATCTTCAGGTCGAGATTGATTTCTACGTTTTTTCATATACTTGCCTTATGCCTTCACGTAATTTGTCCTGAGTAGCGGGCTTTGAGATAATACGGTCTGGAGCGGCCGGTTCTTTCTCGCCGGAAAGCGCTTCGGCAAAACCGCTTACCATAATCACGGGCGTGGCCGGGTTGATATGCTTTATCTTCTTTGCGAATTCTGATCCGCTCATTCCCGGCATGGCATTGTCGCTGATGACCAAATCATGCACAGCCGAATCAAACTTTTCTAAGGCTTTCAGCGGATCGCGGGCTGTATCGACTTTATGCTCGTCTGCCTCCAGTAGCTCACGCATCAACTCCCGCTGCGTTTCATCATCATCAACCACCAGCAGGGAAAGAGGTGATGGTGGGGAGACTCTTTGCGAATCTTCTTCGACGGGTGCGTGTTTGGACAAAGGTAGGGTAATACGAATGGCTGTACCTTCCCCTTCCCTGCTGTCTATGTTCATTTCGCCTTTATGGCGTTCCACGATTCCCTGGACCGAGGCCAGGCCCAGGCCTGTCCCCTCTTCGCCTTTGGTTGTATAAAAGGGGGTGAGGCACTGATCTTTCGTCTCCTCTGACATGCCACTCCCCTCATCGCTGACTTCTAGCACAACGTGATTTTCCCTGGCTTGAGTTCTGATGCGGATAGTACCGCCTTCGTTCATGGCATCGACTGCATTAAAGATAAGATTGGTGAGTACGTCAGTAAACTCGCCCTCGTTGCCGTATATAGGGGGGAGAGCTTCTTGCAGTTCTGTCTCAATACTGATAGTTACGCCGAAAGCTTCTGATTGTTCTTTCCAACGGGGTTTACTCATTGAAACGGCGTCGGAGACGATTTGATTGAGATCGAAAGGTGCAAACGTTTCTTCGTCTTCGCGAGGACGGTAGAATTTACGCATCCTCGCGATGATTTGCGTTGCGCTGTTGGCGGCTTTGTAGATACTCTCGAGATAGCGGTGCACTTTCTCATAATCATTTATCCGCTCAGGATTATCCAGTAGAAGTTTGCTGAACCCCTTAATCGGGGAAAGTGCGTTGTTAAAATCGTGAGCAATGCCGCTGGCCATTTGAGATAACGCCCGCTGACGTTCCTGGTAAAGAATCTGCTGCCGGGATTTGCGTAAATCTTCGAGTGCTTGGTACAGCTCCAGTTCAATTGATTTACATTGGGTGATGTCCTGATGGGCAACGAAAACGCGTTTTCCATAAGACGTATGGAGCATTTGTGCCCGCATGTAAAACCAGTGCTGGCCTTCCGGATTGGGCGCAGGATACGTCGAGGTAAATTCCCCTTCAGCGTCTTCTAAAAGTCTGCGAATACCGGCGGCGGCCTCTGTAGCGCCTTCACTGGCATGTCCACTTGCCGAGTCAGTTACCTCTAGGTAATTGGCGCCTACGCCGTGATTCGGCCAACGCATGCCGTTTTCGTTTCCGAATCTGCGCCAGGCGTCGTTCACAGCGACCACATTCGCCTGTTCATCCAGAATGGCGACTTGAGATGTCAGCGAATTGATAATGGACTGCTGGAACTGCAGAAGCTGTTTGCGGTTGTGTCGAAGCTTGTTCTGTTTGGTACTATTCCTGAGCGTAAGTAAAACGGCGGGCTTGCCTTCCCATTCTATTTCCGTCTTCCGCAAATCAGCAACAGTGAACGCCTCGGACCATGGTGATAAATCGACTTCCGCCCCGTCCGAATTTGCCAACAGGTCTGTGAAAGTCATTTGTTGTAATGATTGGGCGGGGCGACCTAAAAGGCTTTCGGTTGCGGTATTCGCAAAACGGACAACGCCTTCATGGTCTATCACCATCATCGCATCGGGATTAGCCTCTACAAGTTTTTCCATTCTCAGTCCCTTTTTTGCTTTTCCCGTCAGGCTGTTTCCGTTTTTTTATAGAGAGCACGAAAATCTTCCCAGAGGGAAAGCAAAGGTCTATCCTTCGATCTGTTTTCCTCCGGCGTCGCTTTCTGCGTCTTTATTTTCAGCGTATCATACATCCAGGGGTATGTCAAACTTTCTGCCAGTTAAATGAAAGTTAAGTAGAGCAATCGAAAAAGTTTGCAAATATACCCTAAGGGGGTATATTAAAAACAGAAGAGGATACACAGAGCATGATGACTCAACAGGAAAAACAAAATATTCAGAATCGTCTCAGCAGGGTTGAAGGCCAGATTGCCGGTATTAAGCGGATGATCGGCGAAGATCGATACTGTGTGGATGTGCTCACACAGGTTTCTGCTGTGCTCTCCGCTCTGCGGAGGGTGGAGGACGATATCCTTTATCAGCACCTGCATACCTGCGTGGCCCATGCAATGCGGTCAGGCGAAAAGGGCGACCAGAAGGAGAAGGTGGACGAAATCATTGATCTGTTGAACAAATTCAGAAATCACGGATAGGAATAATTGTGGACAAGGTTTATTTAAACATAAGAAAAAGCCGGGGCATCGGGAAATATCAGGATGCTCGTTGCCGCGTAGGACAGTTCGGTAGGGAAGCCAGTCTTGGGGGACGATGGTGCTTCTGTTCATCATGATTCAGTTTATGCCCGGCAATCCGGCCACTATACTGCTAGGTCCTAGGG
>CAJXKU010000277.1 GCA_913055945.1 uncultured Lentisphaerota bacterium
CCTGAATATTCGATATGACTATTCTGTGCCATATCTGGGCGGGGAATACGGGGCGGATCACGGTATGGTTATGCTGCGTAAGTGGTTGCTACAAGACGGATAATGGAGTCGGGCCAGAGTACAGTGTTTTGAACGACCAGGGACGGGGGATATGTGTTAGCACAAGTTGTCGATCCGGATCAAGGTCAGCGCGACTGCGTCCCTTGGCAAATGAGCGCGCTTCCTGCGCAGCGTCCAGCATGTGACGTAAGCGAATAGCATCATCGTTCTGCATGCGCCACCTCCGCTTCTTCCATCACGCTGTCCCGGAAATAGCGGCTCAGAACTTCCGGCGTATGCAGCTCGACCGGTTTACCGCTGAGAAGCGCAGACAGCTCTCGTTCCATGCGTGCCATGCCCAGGAGCCCAGGCGTATGACCTGACTGAAATTGCACAAGTATATCGATATCGCTGTCAGGACCGAAGTCAGTCCGCAGGACAGAGCCGAAAACAGCCAGTCGGCGGATACCGTGCTCACGACACAATGCAGCGATTTTTCCCTCCGGCAAGTCTACCTGTGCCTTCATTTCCCTACCTCTCCCTATCCGTATCAGCGGAGTCAGAGGCTGAAACGACCACTTTTCGCGCCTTATCCCCCTGATGGGGTCGGATAATTCCAAATGTGTTTCATCCACAACTTTTGCTTTTCGCAGTATCATTTTTTGTTCTCCTGAGGTATTCAAAACCCCCCACGCCTTTCATTTTACTCTACCACCCCCCCGGAACATTTGCAAAATTGTATCGACAATGAAACCGGGAAAGGCGCCACAGCTTTACATGAAACGCGGTCGAATTCTGGACTGATCGTTTTCACCCGACACTTGTGGAAAGCGGCACGCATCTTTCCCGGTGCGTTTACTAGATCGGATTGAATATGGTCGGTGCAGGGGGGGCGTTGATCATCCACAGCAATGGGAGAGGGGAGTCAGGGAAAAAGATGAACCCAGTTACGCCTTGACTCTTTCGATCAGACAGGCACATATGCTATGGGAAGCTTAGATGCCAGAACTGGGGCGCTAATTGAAATCTAAGCCTATATAAAGCTATAACAAAAATCTTTTGTTGCGGAATAGCAGGTAATTAGGTTCGGGTGACCGAATCTATCTATTATTATATTCATTGCAACAAATCTCTACCCGATGCGAGTCGCATATTAAGCGATTATACTAACAATGAATTACTTCTATTAACTGTAAAAAGAGTTGGGTAAAATTATGATAAGCCGAGAAGAACTAACGAAAATGTCACACGAAGAGAAACTCCAAACCATGGAGGCTCTCTGGGAAGAGCTTTCGCAGGAAGAGGAACGCGTTGAGTCCCCTACCTGGCACGAGGAGGTACTTAAAGAAACTGAAACCCGGGTAGCCGAAGGCCGCGAGCAGATTGCCGAGTGGACGGATGCCAAACATGAGCTCAGGAGAAAATTCGGATGAAACTCAAAATCCTCCGCTCGGCAGTCGATGATCTACACCAAGGACGAGTGTTCTACGAGAAACAAGGGAAAGATGTGGGCGAATATTTTTTCGACTCACTCTTTTCAGACATTGATTCGCTCTACCTATACGCAGGTATCCACGTCCAGGTCTTCGGATACTATCGCTTATTGAGCAAACGTTTCCCCTATGCGGTTTACTACACCCTTGAAGACGATGTGGTCGTCGTTCACAGAGTATTGGACCTGCGGCGCCATCCTCATCGCATACGGCAAGCACTTCGAGGCAGCCAGTAAGGACGCTGACAGTTTTTAGGGGCTGACCCGGTCAAAAGTACTGCGCGTTCCGCCTCTATGAAGCAGCGCACTCGACCCGAAGCGAAAACCCCGCATTTTAAAAACGGCGAACGGCGGGACAATTGGGTATTTTTCTGCACCGATCGGCGAAGTCGCAAGATCCCGACCTTTATAAAGTGTCGGGACCGATCCGTGGAGTGATCCCGATCTCTCTAAAGAGAATCGGGACTTTAATACGCCGCGACCCGGCGCGGCGGTGTGCGATTGCGAAACCCGCACGGTTGTTCGTTAGACCGCGAAATTGACCCCCAAAAACGCACGCTAACGGAGCATTGTAAAGCTAACAATATGCATAAGCTGGCACAGAGTGCGTGCTGAAATTTTAGTGGAGGCCGACCCGGGGTGAATATGGTTGAACTACCCCCCGGCCATAGGCTGTTTCTTATTTGGTAAGTGAGCCGGATCGTTGTGGACAATCTAAGGCGTTCCGGGAAAAGGTACCGCCTTGCCGTCTCGCGTGTAGCCCTCGTCAACCCCGAGATATGAGAAAGAACTCATCCGCGTCAGGGGAACCGTTTCCACATGACTGTCCACGAATGCTGCATTTGCTTTGCGTACGTGGCGTATGTGGACGCCAAAGCTAAACTCCCGGATAGTTTTATACGCCCAGAACTCTTTTCCCGCGTACGTGCTGTTGCTTTTGTAAGAGTCCATGAAAAGGTCATGGTTTGCAGGGGTTGTATCTTCTCCGAAGGAGTATAGGTTGTATTTCTGTTCAGTATCTGAGGAACCGATAACGAAAGCGTTGGGTTCGGGATCATCGGTGTCTCCTGGGTCTTGGCCCCATTTCCACAGCCTCACGCCATAAGTGGTTTTCGTCGTCGTGTTACCGCTTGTTTTTGTGGGTGCTTCCGGTGCCCAGGCAGGGCAATGGTAAACTGCATCTACGTTGTCCTCATATCCGGCTCTCATCAATTTGTTAGCCCATTTCCCCGGTCCCCAGCTGTGGTTAAACCATCCGTCGTGCTCCTCGGCGTACATGGTAACGTCGGTAATGGTTTGACGAAGATTGCTGGCGCAGTTGATAGTTAGAGCCCTCTGTCGGGCCTGTTTAAGGGCCGGTAGGAGCAGACTGGCCAGGATCGCAATAATAGCGATAACAACGAGCAATTCTATAAGCGTAAAGCGTTGGCTTGCGTGTATGCGGCCGCAGGACATCTTCGGTACCATTGGATCTTTCCGTAGAAGTTGTCTTTCGTGGAGGCGTGACGGTTCTTGCCGGTTGATTATTTTACCTATATGATATAACGCTGAAAGAATATTGTCAAACTTTATTCTTTCCGAAAACAGTCAGAATCTGGTGCTTAACTTATCTTATACGCAAAAGTTATGCTATCTGCCGAAGTTCTGCTTTGTCACTCCACGCGGTGCACGTAATTTTCAATAATTGTCTCTTCTCGCGGATCGACGAAGTCGCAAGATCCCGACCTTTATAAAGTGTCGGGACCGATCCCTGGAGTGCCGGCGGCTTGACGCCGCCTTAATACGCCGCGACCCGGCGCGGTGGTGTGCGATTGCGAAACCCCCACGGTTTTTCGTTAGACTGCGAAATTGGCCTCAAAAACGCGCTCTAATGGAACAGCGTAAAACTCCCAATACACATAAAATGCTGGCACATAGTCCGTTCAGAAACATTAAAAGGGACCGCCCCGGGATATTGTGAGATTGTGAGCCCCGTGATATTCCGGGATATTCCAAAAAGTTACCGCCACCGTACACTCACTGCAGAGCGGAGCGGCGCAGTGTACGGTACCCGGTGCACTCATTTGTTCGCCTCTCGATCCAACCGGGAACGAATCCAAGCCGGCGACCTCCTGCAATCCAGCACAGCGTGAATTACGGCAACATCGTCGTTCAGTTTATAGTAGATTGCAAAGGGAAAACGCCGAGACAACATGCGATGGTATTCGCCGTGTTTCTGGTGAATACCGGCGTATAGCTGTAAAGAGTCGATGTCAGAAGACAGTGAATCAAGAAAGTACTCTCCCAACCCGCATTCCCGTCGCTCGTAAAAGTGCCATCCCTCGATCAAGTCTTGACTGGCGGCTTCAAGTATTCGCAACTTCACGAGACAGACTCCCGAATACGCTTCTTCGCCTCGGCCCATTCAAGCACTTGTTCTTCACGGGTCTCCAGCCGCTTCTCACGCTCACGCAACACGTCATCGTGCCACGCTGGAGATTCGACCTCCTCTGGTTTACGACAAAGATCCGCCCACAGGGATTCCATCAGCTCCACCTTTTCTGCGCTGCTCATTTGCTCTAAAGGAAGTGTCACGGTCATATTGTCAGTCCTCCGATTATGTGATTCGTTGTCCATTATAGTGGGTTGTACGGCTATATGCAAGTGAACAAGTGATTCTATATTTTCCAATGATACACCCAGATCGAAGGATATCCTGAAATATCCTTAGGCCTATAGCCCAATATATATGTCACCTGAGTGCTGACCCAAATGTACAGGCACTCACTGTACTGTAATAAATATCATACCTGGGGACATAATATCTTACACAAAAGGACCTTACCCATGATTCAGGGACGCAAACAAACTGAAG
>CAJXKU010000278.1 GCA_913055945.1 uncultured Lentisphaerota bacterium
CCGAATCCGATTCCTCCCTGAAAAACACCGATCCTCAGAGCGAAAACTCGCAAGAGCAGTCCGGGAGAACCTCTTCAGACCAGCAGAATACGTCCTCACAAAGCCAGGCCTCGGCAACGCCGGAGCAAGAACCGGATTCTCAGCAGTCGCCATCAGCCGACTCGCCGCAACAGCAAAGTGGACAGCAGGACTCCGCAGACAGCTCCTCCACGCCGGAAGAGCCCTCGGAAAACACAGGCACCTCTGAGTCCGACGCGCACGATGAGAAGCACCAGTCATAATCCCTCTTCCGCCCCCTTAGAACCAACGGCGACAGGCACGCGGCTGAACGTCGTGGTTCAGGCAGGCGCCCACTCATCCGAGATCAAAGGCCTGCATGGTGATCGGTTAAAAATCAAAACCAGCGTTCCTGCACAGGACGGAAAAGCCAATAAAGAACTGATCCGTATGCTCGCTCGGGAGCTGAACCTCTCCAAAAGCCGGATATCGATCAGACGCGGCCAAAAGTCCCGTCAAAAAACCATTGACATTGCGGATGTCAGTCCAGGGGATATAAAAGACCAGTTAGGACTGCCGCAACACATATAGCGCCCCCCTGCTTATGTGGCCCCATTCGATCGCCAACCATGCAATTTCGCTGCATCCCCCATACTGCAACAGAAAACCGTAGCGAACCTCAAAAGACACGTTTCGCCTCGACAATGTCCCTGTCAATCTGTTCCTTTAGCGCCTGAGGGGAGTCAAACTGAAGGCTCGGCCTCAAAAAACGACGCAGCTGAATCTCAATAGTCTGACCATAAAGGTCTCCATCAAAATCAAAAACATGTACTTCAATCGCTTTCGTTTGCCCGCCGAGAGAACGTTTTTTTTCCGCAAAGGTAGGTGCATCACCGATGTAGACAATACTGCAGCAGCATGAATGCCGCCCCGAATTATTATCCGGATCCAGATCCGCACCAGCGGCATATACACCGGCAGGGGGCAGCATAATGAGAGGATCCGCCAGATTCGCCGTCGGACGCTTCAACACCTCGCCGGCCTGGGCTATACCACCTTGCACCGTACCCCGAACTGTATGCGGCCTTGTCAGCATCCGGGCCGCATGCTCGAGCCGATTCTCAGCAATGGCCTTTCTGATCCTCGTACTGCTGACCGCATAGCCGTACCATCGGAAAGGTGAAACTGCGTCCACTTCAACGTTATACTCTCCGCCAACTTTTCGCAAAAGCCGGACATCCCCACACTGACTGCCGCGACCGAAGCGCCAGTTCTCACCTACGCAGATTCCGCGTACGCGGACACCCTGGCCCAGGATTTCCCTGGTAAGAAAATCTTCGGGCAACGTATCTGCCATCTGCGCAGAAAACGGAAGTATCACCATGCCCTCCACCCCCAATTCACGAAAAATTCGTGACTTCTGCTTTGTGGTCGTAAGATATTGAGGTGGTTCTTCAGGGTATAAAACGGCCCTTGGATGCGGTTCGAAGGTTACCACAACCGGATGGGCTCCGTACTTCTCGGCCAATCGCTCAAGACGGGAAACAATCCGCTGATGACCTCGATGCACGCCGTCAAAAACACCGCAGGCAATGACCACATCCTCAAAGCCGGACTGGGCTCGCAATTCGTTTAAAGAATGAACCACGTACATATGACAAAACTATGCGCAATCCCGTATCAGGAAGTATAAATCGGCATTTCACTAATCTGCATCTTAGCCTGCAACAGATCGTTCCGCTCCCAGGAGTTCATCGATTCCACATCATACGCATCTTCAATGCTGAATTTGCCGCTGCGCAATCGGCGCAACTCGTACAGATGCCCCCCGCACCCCAGTTCCGCCCCGATGTCAGCGCACAGCGTTCGGATATACGTGCCTTTTGAACATTCAATTTCGAAAGATACAAACGGCATATTCACACTTTTTAACTCCATCCTGTACACAGTTACAGGCCTCGGTTCGCGCTGTACTTCCTTGCCTTTATGAGCAAGCTTGTACAACGGTTTCCCCTTCTGTTTCTTGGCCGAAGTCATAGGAGGTACTTGTTCAATTTCGCCGGTGAATTGATCAACGACCCTTTGAATATCCTCCGTGGTGACACCCTCAGTATGGAATTCAGCAACCACTTCCCCCTGGGGGTCATGGGTGGTTGTATCCTGTCCCAATTTCATTGTCCCGGTATAAAGTTTGTCTTGGCTGCTGAGATACGAAGACAGTTTGGTCGCCCTTCCCAACATGAGTACAAGCAAACCGGTAGCGTTGGGGTCCAACGTTCCGCCATGCCCCACTTTGCGGACATCGAACTTCTTACGGACAAAGTCCACAACATCGTGGCTTGTCCAGCCGGCAGGCTTGTCAACTAATAAAATACCGGTTTCCTCTTGGTCTTTCTCTGAAGTCATGATTCGATAAGATCTCTTGTTAGTGCTATAAGTTTTTCTTCGGCTTCTTCTAAGCTCACCCCCTCCACACGCGCCCCAGCGGCAAGCGGATGACCACCGCCATTAAGTTTCCTGGCCACTTCGTTCACCGGCTTCTGCCGACTGCACGAACGAAACGAAAACCTCACGGCGTCGTCCCCGGGTTGCAGGAGACACGCCACTTCTACACCATCAATTGTCCGAAGGCAATCAATCAGTCCCTCTGTATCCTCAGGCGAAACTGAATACCTCTCGAAATCCTCCGGGCGCAACACGCTGTACATTAGACGGTGATTATGAGCCGTCCGAGCATTCGTAAGCAGATGCGCCTCCAGTTTCTTCCTGCCGTATTCTTCGTGAAAAAACATCGCATCCACAATCCCGGCATAGTCCGCGCCCATATCCATAAGCGTTGCGCACTCACGAAGAACGCTCGAAGTGGTATTGGAGAAACGCAAAGCACCGGTATCTGCCAGAATTCCGGCCAAAAAACATGTCGCTGTCACAGCGTCCACATCAAATGCCTGCCGGACCATAATACTGAGCATCTGCGCTGTGGCTCCCATCTCGGGCGCGAGCCACACAGCCTCGCCATAACCTTTATTATCCGGATGATGGTCGATATTGCAAATACTTCGGGGCAGCGTGTTCCAATCGGCTGGAATTGCCGCACGCTCGATATCTGTCGTATCAAGACAGATCACACCGTCGTATTGCCCCACGTCCACCCCGTCATTACAACTGAGCATTGACGGAATCCTCGGAAGGAAAAGCTCATAGCGTCGCGGTACCGGCCGCTGCATATACCCATCACATTTTCTGCCGGTTTCTGATAAGAGGTTCACCATCCCGAACACAGACCCGTAAGCGTCACCATCAGGTCGTTCGTGGGAAATTACGAGCAGACGTTCCTTCCGGGCAAGCCATTCCAATACATCATCAAACCCAGATGCATCCCAAGTGCTCATTCTACAGGTGTTTCTCCGGTGCTTTTAATCCCTTTGGTCATCCACTTCATCTTCAGCAGATTCGCTTTCTATTTCGTCGAGGATCCCCAGCACTTGGTCCGCTTTCTCAGGGGTATCATCAAGTTCAAAACGCAACACCGGGGTGTACTTCAACCGGACGTTCTTCGCCAACTGTTTCTGAAAATAGCAACGGTTCTCTTTACACACTTCCAATGCATAGGCGCGCTCTTCGTCGCTTCCCATAACACTTACTGAAACCTTTGCTCGATGCATGTCTACGGTAGCGCTCACGGCCGTTACCGTCAGGAGGCTGTCAATCCGGGGACTGACATGCCGTTCACACAGCATCCCCAACTCCCTCTTCAACAGCTCATTCACGCGCACCATCCGATCATAGTCTTTTCCGGCGACCATATCCTGCACTCACCCCCTACCTCTTCCAAAATTCCGCTGAATCACAATTCAGCGACCCTCTTCTCCTGTTCGTAGGCTTCGATTACGTCTCCAACCTGGGGATTGTCGAAATTATCCAGCCTTATACCGCATTCGAACCCATCACTCACTTCCTTCACGTCATCCTGAAAACGACGGAGAGATTCAATCCGCCCGTTGTAGATCAATTCCTTGTCGCGATAAACACGTGCGCCGCAACTGTTCCGGATAACACCTTCCCGCACAATAGATCCGCACACTACCGCTCTGCGCCCGACCCTGAATGTCTGTAAAACTTCGGCACGCCCCACCTCGCGTTCTCTGACTTCCGGCTCCAGCCTGCCGCGCATAGCATCTTTGATATCCTCAATCAGTTCATATATGACTGAATAAAGGCGAATTTCGACATTCTCCGTTTTTGCCTTGGCGCGGATATTCGGGGTGACCCGCGTATGAAAACCCACCACGACAGCATCGGACGCTGCAGCCAACAGCACGTCATTCTCCGAGATCTCCCCCACGTCGCTATGGATAATATTCAGGTCGATTTTCTCCGACTGTATC
>CAJXKU010000279.1 GCA_913055945.1 uncultured Lentisphaerota bacterium
CGCCTTTAGGCGGTCTGCTGAATTCTTAAAGGCGGCGAGTCTCATACTGGGGTGTCCGGTGGCTGCACCGGCGGCCAAACTGGTATGAGGTTCGGCAGACATGCTGAAGCATGAACGCCTACAAGTCGATAGCGCGGTTTTGGCCGGTCAGAGTTCATACTTCAGTATGCTTCTTTGAAGCATGGGGGGCCATTTCCATGGGAAATGTTCTGAGTAACCCGGTTCAGTACACTATGGTATTTCCTGTTTGAGACAAAAGGGGTGTTGCCGCCGGATGTCATTTTAACCTAAAACTGCGAAATTTAGCTTTAACGGTGTTTGATGTGATGTATGAGTAACGGCAAAGGAAAGGTTACGGGGTTATGTCAGGAGAAGAACGTAGTACCGGATGGCGGACAGAGTTTGAACGGCGTCCCTTATGGGCACCTTGGCGACTCGAGTATATACGGGACATCGGCAAAGAGAGTGGTTGTTTCTTTTGCCGCAAAGGGGGTCAGCCGGAAAAAGACGTTGAAAATTTTGTTGTCGCCCGTGGAGAAACAGCGTTTTTATTGTTAAACGCGTTTCCGTATAATTCGGGGCATGTGCTGGTCGCACCTTACCGGCACGTTGGCGATTTGTCCGACTGCACTTCTAACGAAAGACTGGAGATGCTTGATCTCGTCACTTGTCTTAAGGATGTGATGGCACGTGTCATGCATCCGCACGGGTTTAATTTCGGATTCAATATTGGGGAGGCCGCGGGTGCGGGGGTGGCTTCGCATATACACGGTCACCTTGTGCCCAGGTGGACCGGTGATACGAATTTTATGCCTGTGCTGGCGGACACTCGCGTTGTGCCTGAAGCACTTGAAAAGACGACGGAGCTTCTGCGGGAGGCATGGGCCGAAGAATACGGCGATGGTTAGATGAGTGGCTGAAGAATTTCGCGGTGTAGCTGGGGCAGTGTTGAGCAAGCAAATACCGTTAATGTCGCGAGCAGCCTCCTGTTCGGGATGCCCGGGCTTCGGAGAAGACATCGTCTCATATTCGTTGTCGTAATCGCAGTTTTTCGCTAATGTGCCCCATCGGAACCTTGGCGAAGATGGAAGACCGCTTCTGCCTGAGTTCCGCTTTTAAGCGGAAGTTCGCCGTCGGCTTCAGCCGACGGAATGCCCTGGGCACATAGTTACACGCCCCGGGGTATGCCTCGTGCAGTGCTCCACCACGGCGCTCGCTAAAGCTTGCTTCTACTGTCCGCCTAAAGGCGGAACTCAGACCTTCACAAATTCTTTAAACAAGTGCGCTTTTATTTATAACCGTGTCCTGGTATGAGTAAACAGATATCAGGTTTTTACACCCCCGTATATCAGGTGTTCCCTGATTGAATCTGTCCTCGAAAAAGATAATATTCCACGACGTAGAGCGGCCAGTATTCCGAAAAGTGTAGGCGTTGTTGATAAACATGGTGTTTCCGTCCGAATCCGGACTTAACATAAGGAAAAACAGGAGAGGAGTAGGGTATGGATTACAAAAAGAATCTTCGAACAGCATTGAAAGGGCTTAGCGTTGCAGCATTATCCGCAGGTATTGGGCTGGGCGCCACAGGTTGCCAGACGGGCAGTTGCGGCGCCGGTTCCTGCGGGAAAAAGCACAGTGAAGAAGGAAAGAGTTCCTGCGGGAAAGGTTCCTGCGGGGACAAATCCGAGGAGGGAAAATCCTCGTGTGGTAACGGAAACCATTGAACGTTTAGCGAGGGAAGCTTTTGGGCTTTCCCAAGGAGTAAGCGATGCGGACGGAAACACAATCTTTTATTCCTGCTTGTAATACACAAAGTGGGGGTAGTAAAACAATTTTGGCAAAATCGCAGACAAACAACAAGCTGAATGCATTTTTCCCAGTTTGCCGGTCATTGGTCGGCGAAGAGGCATGGGGAAATATTGTCCAGAATTTGGCTTCGGAGTCAGACGATCCGGACGTGCTGATCCGGAAACTCTGGGACGCGAACGAATCTTCCGCTTTTCCCGATTATCTGCCGACAGTAGCGTGGGTGGAACATCTCCGGGAAAAGGTGCGGGAAAGTCGCAACGCGCCTCCAACACACGTGGATGATTTCGTATTGAATCCGACGCTGGAGCTGGTGAAAAGCGAATGGGGTGTAGCGGCATGTTTTGAAGAGGAAGGGGCCAGCACAGTTCCGCGCCGAGGCGAAGAATGGGTGCTTATATGGCTTGATCCGGAAACGCTGGAACCACGTGTGAAAGCGGCAACGCAGGGAGACTTGTTTGTGGTCAAGACGCTGGCAGAAGATCTTTCCGTGAAACAGAGTGCAGAGGCTGCCGGTGTTTTTGAACAAAAGGTATACCAGACGCTGCATCGCGCATCTGCAAACGGACTGGTTCTCGCACCTTCTTCAAAGATTACACGAGCAGATACGTTTTCTACTCATGATCCGCCGGAAGGCTTCGCCAGCACTTCGGCTTTTGTTGTCCAGTGGCACATTACACACGCCTGCGATCTGCACTGCAAACACTGCTATGACCGCAGCAAACGTTCACCGTTGACTATGGACCAGGGGGTCCAGTTTCTGGACGATCTGGGTGCGTTTTGCCGGGAAAAGAATGTTCGCGGTCATGTGTGTTTCTCCGGCGGGAACCCGTTTCTGCACGCAAACTTTACAGAATTGTATCAAACTGCGGCCGACCGCGGATTCGCCACTTCGATCCTGGGTAATCCGGTGTCGCGCGACCAGATAAAGCGGATTTGCGATATTCAGTATCCCCTGTTTTATCAAGTAAGTCTTGAGGGTCTTCCCCAGCATAACGACAGTATCCGCGGAACGGGTACGTTCACAGATGTCCTGGAATTTCTGGGCGCTCTGCGGGACTTCGGGGTTGAATCGACAGTGATGCTCACCCTGACCAAAGACAACCTGGATCAGGTGATCCCCCTCGGACAGAGATTGTCCGGTCATGCGGACAACTTTACCTTCAACCGTCTGGCTGCCGTGGGAGAGGGTGCAAATCTTTGCTTACCGGACAAGGAAACATACCGACAGTTTCTGGATGACTATCTGGCGGCTATGGCATCAAATTCCGTCTTTACATTGAAAGATAATCTGTTGAATCTCGCCAAGTCCGAAAACGGTGATCCGATGTTTGACGGTTGTACGGGATTCGGCTGCGGTGCCGCTTTTAACTTCGTGGCGGTTCTTCCCGACGGTGAAGTACACGCCTGCAGGAAGTTTCCTTCATCCATCGGCAATATTTATGAAACGGATCTGCGGACGGTTTACGACAGCGACACCGCCGACCGTTATCGGCAGGGAACAGGTGCTTGTACACAATGCTCGCTGAAATACCGCTGCGGGGGCTGTATGGCAGTCGTGCATGCGACGGGCGGCAATGTGTTTGAGGATCGGGATCCGCTTTGTTTTATAAACTAGAAAAAAGGAGCATGCACATGTTTCACTTAAACATCTTACGTTCATTCGTATTCAAAGCTAAGCTGCTGCCTTGCCTTATTGCTGTGTTTGGGGTTGCCTCAGCGATCGCAAACGCCGCGGAGGTCGATCACAGCCTTTACGATTCGCTGCTGAAGCAGCATGTCACGGATAACGGGCTTGTGCGTTATGAGGATCTGCAGCAGGACAAAGAACAACTCGACAAATATCTGCGTCAACTCCGGAACGCGTCCCTTGAGGACGCTTCCAAGGCCACAAAACTGGCGTTTTATATCAACGCGTATAACGCCTGCACGCTTCAGCTCATCCTGCGCCATTACCCGGACATCGAAAGCATCAGGGACATCGGCGGTATGTTCGGCAGTCCGTTCAAAGACCCGGAATGGGAATTGGCGGGCGAGAAGCTGGCACTGGAAGAGATCGAAAACGAAAAGTTACGCGAGGAGATCGGGGATGCCCGGATACACTTCGCCATCAATTGTGCTTCCATGAGCTGTCCGCCATTGCGTGACGCTGCCTACACAGCGGATAAAATCGACCAACAGCTCGACCAGGTTACGCGCGATTTCGTGCGCGATAACGTGACATACCGCGCCAAGGATAAGTTCTTGGGCGGGCAGAAATACATACTCAGTGTCAGTAAGATCTTTAACTGGTACGAAGAGGACTATCATCCTTCAGTACCCGCATTTATCGCACGTTACACAGAGGGCGATACCAAACAGTTTATAACAGAACATAAAGAGGAGATTAAGCTGGATTATCAGAACTATGACTGGAGCTTGAACGAAGCGAGAAAATAACTGACGGCATAAGAATCACCCGCGCCCGCTTTGGGGCGCGCATGTGTCTGTTGTGGGATCGCCGATTCCACGGGCTCACGCCCGTGGCTACCCACCTGGACCGCTTCGCGGTCCGCCAGAATCGGTG
>CAJXKU010000280.1 GCA_913055945.1 uncultured Lentisphaerota bacterium
CCTTTGACAGCTGAAGACACTGAAAGATTAATGCGTTCTATTACATCAGAAGAGCATCAGGAAACCTTGGCCAAACAGGGAGGCGTAGATTTCGGATTCGCATTCGGCGATAAAGCACGGTTCCGCGTGAGTGTGTTCAAACAAAAGGGCAATGTAGGAATTGCGTTACGGACCATACCGAACGACCTTATGACTTTGGAGCAGATCGGCCTGCCTTTTTCTGTAAAGGATCTGCTGTACCAGCCGTTGGGATTAATCCTGGTGACCGGACCGACCGGAAGCGGGAAAAGTACGACGCTCGCCTCGATGATTGATATCATCAACCAGGAACGGGAATGCCACGTTGTGACCATTGAAGATCCCATCGAATTCTACCACAACCATAAGACCAGTGTGATTACGCAAAGGGAAATCGGTGTTGATGTGCCCTCTTTCGCAGAAGGCATAAGACGCGCTTTACGGCAGGATCCTGATGTGATCCTCGTGGGGGAAATGCGGGATCTTGAAACCATCAGTGCGGCTCTTACAGCCGCGGAGACGGGTCACCTGGTATTCGGGACGTTACATACGACCGGCGCGGCTGAAACCATAAACCGTATTGTGGACGCGTACCCCACGGATCAGCAGGAACAGGTACGCACCCAATTGGCTACCGGCATGAAAGCGGTGATTTCCCAGCTTCTGCTTCATCGAGCGGACAAAGAGGGGCGTATAGCCGCCTTTGAAATTATGCTGACAACGCCGTCCATATCCGCACTTATAAGAGATAACAAAACGTATCGAGTGACCTCGGAGATCCAGACAGGAGCGAAGTTCGGCATGAATACGCTGGATGATCATTTGCTTAAGCTGTACCAGGATGGTAAAATAAAGTATAGTGACGTAATTACCAAATGTCGCGATACTCAGGAGATGATGGAAAAAATTCGAAACCAGGCAGCGAGTAAGGATTGAAAGCGTCCGCAGTAGAAAACAGAGAGGGGCCGAAACATGCCGTCGTACAGGTACACAGCAGTTGATCAGAACGGGAAAGAGAAAAAAGGCCGCATTGATGCGGACAGCGAGCAGGATGCCACGACGCAACTGAAAGAAAAAGGCCTGTTTCCGACTGAGATTAGCGAAGCAAAACAGGGAAAAAGCGGGAAAGGACAGCAGGGGCAGAAGAAAGCCGGTGGAGGAGGCGGTGGCGCGATAACGCTCGGTACACCGAAGCTGAAAGCGAAAGCGCTGACTGAGGTAACTAGACAGCTCGCGACGCTGCTGGATGCAGGACTTCCACTGGTCCGGGCCTTGCGTACTTTGGAAAGGCAGGCGCAGAAGGACCCCATAAGACGGCAGATTTTAGGAGATCTTGCTACAACAGTTGAAGGGGGCGGCACCTTCTCCGATGCGCTGGCGAACCATCCCAAGTCGTTCAGCAAATTGTATGTGAATATGGTTCGAGCCGGCGAAGCCTCGGGCGCAATGGAGACAGTGTTAAACCGTTTGGCCGAGTTTCTGGAAAAAGCCCAGCGGCTGGCGTCGCGGATTAAGGGAGCGATGGTGTACCCAGCGGTGGTCCTGACGGTAGCCCTGGGTATTACGTCAGGCTTAATGATTTTTATTGTTCCTAAATTTGCCCAGATATTTGAAGATATGCTTCCCGGTGAAAGTCTGCCTGCCCTGACAAATTTCGTCCTTGGTGTAAGTGAGGTGATGCAGGCGAAAATGCACTTCGTGCTTATAGGTATTGCGGTGCTTGTCGTACTGTTTAAGCTGCTGAGAAAAACGAAGTACGGGGCGCTGGCCATGGATTTTATTCTACTTAAGATTCCGATTATCAAGGATGTGGTCTTGAAGTCAATTGTTTCACGTTTCTGTCGAACGCTGGGTACGCTTATGCAGTCGGGTGTGGCGGTGCTTCAGGCCCTGCAGATCGTCCGGGATACCGCGGGAAATCAAATCGTGGCCAACGCGATTCAGACGGTGCATGATGCTGTGAAGGAAGGCGAGGGAATTAGTGGACCGCTTGAGTCAACAAAAGTTTTTCCCGGCATGGTGGTGAGTATGATGCAGGTGGGAGAGGAAACGGGTGCATTGCCCGATATGCTCAATAAGATCGCAGACACGTACGAGGAAGAAGTGGACAACGCAGTGGATGGTATGACCTCCATGATCGAGCCGGTTATGATTGTGTTTATGGCCGGAATTATAGGAACCATCGTTATCGCCCTCTTTATGCCATTAATTAAACTCATGAACCAACTGGGCGGGTAAAGTACCGACGTGTCATACGGAAAATGAACCGTATGTCTGTCGTACATATCCTGCATGAGAGAAGCGAGCAGGACAAAGGGGCAAAGCCCCCGCGGGCAATGAACGAGAAGCCCACCGGAAACAATGGCAGAAGCCCCGCTTGCTTATTCCGCGAGAGGCGTTATCTTATTTTAGCTCTTCAGGACGATTTTCAACATACGAGTCGGGGCGTGGCTCAGGCTGGTGAGAGCGCTGCGTTCGGGACGCAGATGTCGGAGGTTCAAATCCTCTCGCCCCGACCAATTCAGTTGAACTCAGAGGCGGAACGGAAAACAGATGGCGTGACGCGCTAAGCGTATCGGGGCTGTGTCCGGCGTAGTTGGTGATTTGGCGCATCACTCAGAAAAGCCTACTGCGCGAATCAGGATTGATTTGACGCCGCAGAAAAAAGCATTCCGAAAGAAAAACAAGCGTACAAACGAGGTCCTTGACAAGGAGCTGAGGAAATGCAACGAAACTTTCAGGTAAAATCCCGTAAACCATCCTTGGCGGTGAAGGCTCTGGTGGCGGGAATTACAATATTCATAACGTGCGCAAACGTGCAGGCTGTAAATCGGTTTGAGCATAATTTCGGGCTCGTCAGTGCGTTGAATCGGATAGAGATGTTCGATTATGCCTTGTTGCAATTGGAGATTATGGAGAATCAGTTCCCGGAAAAGAAAGACGCGATACGAATAGAAAAAGGACGTACGCTGGCCCTGCAAGGCCAGTGGGACAAAGGGAGAGATCTCATAAACGAAATTCCGACTGATAGTCCGCAGTATACCCAGGCAAAGCTCACCTTGGCCAATCTTGCCTTCCGCCAAGGGGATCGCGACACAGCCTTCCGCTCATACAGGGATTACTTTAAAAAGCAGAAAAAGCCCGCGAGCAGGAGAACGCAGGATATGAAGGCGTTCAGACGGGCGATTCTGCACTACACCGCGTTGCTTGACGAACGGGGTAAGTCAAGTAAAGCGGCTGAGATGCGTGAGTTGCTGCAGAAGTTCCCAGGCAAATTCGCCGCCTCACGGCGCCAGATTACGTACATGAACGCTAAGGGAATTCTTGCGCAGCAGGAAAAGAAGTTCCCGGACGTGGACAAGGACAAAGTAAAGAGAGCTATCCGTTTGTGTAATCAGTTGAAGTGGAAAATGGATGGTCTGGCAGCCATCTCCTATGTGCAGAGAGCCCGCGGATATGTGCTTTTGAATAAGAATGACAAAGCTATTGAAATTCTCAACACCGCGGATGATATGCTGAAGGCGGCAGATAAATCCCTCAAAGAGAAAGGGCGGTCAAAGGATTCGCCGTTGGCGGGCGCATTGTTTTACTATGCAAAAGCGCTGAAAGGAAAAGCCCGCGCGGATTTCCAGTCTGGAAACCGGGAAGAAGCTAAGCAAAAACTCATTCAGGCTCTCGGACGGGTGTATAAAGTTCTCAAAGAGTACACTGCCTCGCCCTGGGGAGACGATGCCATTATGGAATTCGATAAATTGAAGGGGTTGCTTGCGAAGGAATTCGGCGCGAACGTCAGTATGGACAAAAAGAAACTGGCATCCAAGATCTTGCAGATCAGGGAAAAACAGGCGCGAACCTATTTCAGCAATGACGAGTATGGCAAAGCGGCGGACATTTATCTGGGAGCCTTGCGGGTGGCGTGGCGCAACGCCGGCGTGCTGGAAGAAGTCGTGCCCAGGCTTATATACAGCCTCGGCCAGGAGGAACGTTTTCTGGAGGCACAGACGGTGGCCTCTTACACTGAAGACCTCTTCCCGGAGAACGCGGGAACCGCCGACGCCTATTATCGCGTGGGCACGGTGATGTACAACAATATTCAGGATCTGAAAAAGCGCGGCGCGAAACCGCGTTTGCAGGAGCTGCTGATGGACGAAGTGCTCTGGGCCTGGGACCGGTTCGTAGAGATTGACCCCACGGATCCCCAAGCGCCCGACACCGCCTTTTTCATCGCGGAAAAACAGTACGCCCAGGCCTCCGAAGTGGCCGAGAAAGCCGCTGACGCTCAGAAGGAAGAGGAAAGGAAAAAGCGAGAAGCATACAATGAGAGAAAAGA
>CAJXKU010000281.1 GCA_913055945.1 uncultured Lentisphaerota bacterium
GAGGGTGGCTCGAACTCGGGCAGTTTCCTGTCCGCCGGCGCGAAGAGATAATGATTTTTCTCCGCCAACCTTTCCTGCGCAGCCGGGGATCGCAAAAATTCAACAAACGCCTGCACCTGTGGAATCCACACATCCGTTCGGTGAACCACGCCGTATTCAACCCCGCCCGCCACTTCGCGCTCACGGTAGACGAGTTGTTTGGCCACCGGGACATACGTCATATCTTCCTTATATTCCTCCGGCACTCGTTCGTCCCAGTCCCGGCGTGAAGTAATGACCAGATCGTAGCCGCCTCCCTGCACGAACCGAAAAGCATTGTCGAAGCGATTCCAGCGTCCACGAATATCATCGGCGGGAACTTTGTGCAGATTCGGATTGAACTCCTGCAATGCGGATTGCAGCGTCTTTTCCATCAGCTGCTTTTCTATACCGCCAGACCCCAGCAGCGTGACCTCACCCGACGCGTTGCGAGAGAAGTCTGCATCTACCTCCCAATCGGCCGTTACGTGAAAATGTGTGCTACTCCTCGGCGGATACCCCTGAGTATGAATCATTACGCTACCCTGGTCTTCAGATTTGAGCAAAAGACCGGGATTCTGCGACTCTTCCGCCTCCATCCAGGTCCGGATAACTGACGACGGTATATGGAATACTGCTTTGCCGGGATGACTGTCTGCCTTAGATCTATCAAGCGGTTCTTCGCCATACGTTCCGTCGCCAGGATCGCCTCCACCGGGGCCGCCAGCCCATTTCTTATCGCTGCTTTTCTGTTTCCAGGTGGCCTGATCGATTTTCCAGTCCGCGTCTTCATCAGTGATGCGGTACAGTCCAAGTGTGGGGTTCCCGCTGGGATAAACATAGTTTATAACCAGGCGGACACGCTCAATGTTCTTCAACTCCAGCAGTCGGAGATTGGAAACGTCAATCCGGAAGAGGACCCGAGACAGGCCGTCGTCCTTTTTCCCGATCCGCGGTGCACCGGTGTCTTTAAAATTCTTTCCGGCCAGCTCGCCGTCCAGCACGCCTTCCCCATCTTTGACCTTGACCTTGATGACCGTGTCTTTGATCATATCAGTTGTCAGGGTAAGGGGCGCTGCAACCAATCCTGTGCTGCTGCCCATTATAAACACTGCCCAGATCAAAACTGTCAGCCGGTATGTCATAACGCCTTTACTTCCTTTCCTGGTTTGTTTGGGGTAATGGAGGACGTTGGGTGATTTTTTTTAAAAGGTTCTTGCCTTTTTACTGAATTTCAAACAAACCCACACCTTCCCGTCCGAATTGGTAGGCATCGGTGTTCTGAATGACTTCATCCGGGGCATCGCTTGTTAATTCGCGCACAGTATGTCCTTCCGACCAGGGGATGGGTGCGGTGATGGCTCGGTCCGCATGGTTGAGGATGCCCAGATACAGCTTGCCGTCGTGCTGCACCTTTCGAACTTCCAGTCGGGGCACCGGCAGTTTGAAATACCACTTACCGTGTGCGGGACCGCGAAAGCGATTCCAGGTCCAGAATTTTGCCTGGCTCACCTGAGTATACGGCGCGCTCAATCCTTCAGCCGGAGAGATTTTCTCTTGAACAGCCAGCCAATCCTCAACCACTTCCGTCTGTTCCCGAATTGCTTGCAGCTCATCCTCCGGTAAAGGCTGACCGTATTCGTCTTTGGTCGGCAACGATCCTACAGCAATAATTTCCCGGTCGCTCGGCAGCGCTGCAAGTTTCCGGGTCGCCTCCCGGGTCAGCCAGGGTGCATCGATCACAAGCACATCCTGAATGGCCTCAGCCGAAATGTCATAATCCAGCACGTATTTCCACTGCTTGCCCAGTGCCCCCATGTATGCAAAGGCTTTGACGGCACCGCCGAGTTCAACCTCTTCGGGTCGGGGGAAGTACTCGTCCCAGGCGCGATTCCCTTCCGTTACGAGCACCGCAAGTTCAGCGTTCGCCCGTGCTTCCATGAAAGCGCGGAATATATCCTCATTTCTGCGGATTTGATCCCGGATGCGCACATCCGCTGCGTGGCGGTCCCGGGCAGTTTTCCGGTTGGCCCGCCACCATACGTATACGGTGTCCTGAAACTGCCCCATCAGGTAATGACTGAACACATCATAGCGTATCCGGCGGGGCGTGGATTCCGCCCAGTTGTACATATGGTCTTCGCTGTTCCACACAGTCCAATCCAACGGTGTCTGAACAGTGTCCACCAGAATCTGATCAACCACCGGCGCATATTTTCCCGGGCCATGATCATGGCTGGCGCAGTTGAATTCATCCGATGCGCGGTGGGCATAAGGGTCCTTGCCGTCTTTCGTCGAGTACCGAAAATCATCCCCCAGATACGGCCGCATCTCTGCGATCCGCTCATCATACCAACTGGCCCAGAGTTCGCGATTGAAACGATAAACATCGAGAAGCTCAGGGTGTTGGGTCATAAGTTTGCCGACACGCAAACTGTACTGAAAATCTTTGTTTTCCGCACCGTAGATCTGCTCAATCTCATCCAGGCGGAGGGAGGGCAGGCCGACATCATCCCAGCTCTCGTAATCGGTATCCCAGCGTTCATTCAACGTATCCAGATTGCCATGCTTTTCCTTGACCCATTCGGTAAAACCCCCTTGGGCCCCCTGTTTGAACGCTTCCACCCGTTCAGGGTATTTATTCTTCATGTTCCCGTGATATTTGTCTTTGTACATCTGAACCAGCCAGCCTCCCGGTGCATCTTCATTGACCAGGAACGCGCCCCGGCAGGACGGGTGTTCGGCCAATATTCTGGCAGCGGCGGCATGATAAGAAAGCTCACCTCCTTCACGATCCTTTTTCGTTACACGGGGGAAGCCGGAAAGCATCATGCCGTTTTCATCAGCCCAGTTCATGACGGCTTCGTCTACGGCGGGGGCCAGATCGGGCGGGGGCAGGATCGAATTATACCCTTCCATCATAACCTTGTTTATTTCTGCCATCATAGTGGTGCGGTATCTGCCGTGCATGTCCATGCCATGAACCATCCTGGGTTTTTCATCATTCCAGGGTTCTTCGCTCCAATAGTCCGGCCGCTCGAACTCGGGTAGCTCCGTATCTACCGGCACATAATCAAAGCCCTGATCCTTCTGAAGTGCTTCGTGCACGAGAGAGGTGTCCACAAAATCCAGGAATGCCTGCACCTGCGGTATCCAGGCATCTGTTCGATAAACTATGCCGAATTCCACGCCGCCGACCAGTTCGCCGGACCGATGCACTTCCTGCTTTGCAATCGGCTTGTAGGTCAGCTGCTGTTTCCATTCTTCGGTGGCGAAATGCTGCCAGTCGCGGCGTGAGGTGAGCATGATATCGCCATTGCCCTGGAGAAGTCGTTCGCACGTAGGCTTAAAAAATGTAAGCCCCCTCGGCACGTTATCTCTGACAAACACCTCGTAACGGCTTTTCTTTTCCTGATCACGAATCCCCGGGTTATATACCTGCATCTCAGGTGCCAGGATTTTTTCCATCAGGCGAGCATGCAATCCGCCAGACCCCAGAACCTTAAGCTCGCCGGACATCGCCTGATACAGGTCCTGATCCGCTTCCCAGGTTCCTTCGATCTCCAGCTCAGGTGCTCCGTGCGCTTGACGTTCCTGTGCAAAAACCCTTGCATGCCCTGAGCCTTGTGTCGTCAACAGGAGTCCGTGATTTCTACCCAGAAGGGGGGTTTCGAGCCACTTCTGAAGGCGTTCAACCGGGATATCAAATACCAGATCCCCTGACTCGTCCATTTTTTCGGACGTGTCAAATTTCCTGATGAAGCGGGCGCCGGTCTCGATGACACACGTTCCGAGGGACTGGGAACGGTTACTCGCCCTTAAGTCAATCCCCTCGCTATCATTCTGTCATGAGCTACGATTCACCCACCTCTGACCACGCTCGACGGATGCTGGTCGGTGTCGCACTCCTCGTAATTGTTGTCGCCGGTGCTATCGCCGCGTACCAATATCTGCCGTCAGCCTTCCCGAGCAGCATGTTTCTCGGGACCATCGTTTTCACTGTCGTGATGCTCGTCATAGGCGTTCTCGCTCAAGAGACTGCATCCCGCCGCAGCGGCAATTGAAGGGGACTCCGTTTACCCTCAGAATCCGAAGACTGGGAGAAAGCGGAAGGTGAGATAGGCGCCGACCGTCCCGACGATTGGGACGACGTTTTGCATCAGGACGACCCGTGCCGTCGTGGACGGGTCGAACAGTTCGGACGCTTGGGGGATGTCCTCTGGTTCTTCTTCGCCGATAGACGGGAGTTCCTCGCCCACCTCGTCACCGGCCAGTGCCCCCACCGATATCGAGGTGTCTTCGCTCTCGCCGGTGACCTCGC
>CAJXKU010000282.1 GCA_913055945.1 uncultured Lentisphaerota bacterium
GGGCATAGCACAGGTTGACCGTCGAAGCGGTAAGATCCCGACCTTTATAAAGCGTCGCCCCCCATCACCGGACCGGTCGCGGCGTTCCGACGTTGTTTATACGGCACTGACAACCGCGCTCCCTTGGAGCGCAATGTGCTCTTGTATGCCTGCTCCCGCCGGGCTGAAGGCCGGGGCTACCTTCCTGCGCTCCTTCGGAGCGCAACACATTTTATGATCTTCCACCTCGCCTCGGGTTGAAATCCGGCGCCCCCTAACCGCGTCCCTCTCCCGAACGCGACATTATATCCCCCCGAAACGGCCCGGCTGGGTAGCCCGCGGTTTAAACGGGGGTTGATATGCAACACACCCCACCCCCCGCCCCAAAGGGGCGAGTAAATGCGTTATCATATCGCATTATGTTGCGTGAAGAGGGTAACGAACAACTCTTGCTCACAGGACAAGTCACGTTACCCAACACAACACCGGGCACTATATAACTCACTCAAATGAGCAAACAGGACGCCATAGTTTCGAGGTTGTCAAAAGATCCGGATTTCGAACGGAAAAAGCTGAGCTTAGACGCCGGCATTGCGCAATGACCCGAGCGAGCCGCAGCCAAAGTACCCGCAATTGACACAGCGGGGCTCTATGCCATGGCCCCAGCAACGCTTCATTCAGAAGCATCCCTACGTTCGTTCGCCCTCAAGCATCTGTTTCGACTGGTCCTGCGCGACATCAACAGGATACTCGCCTGTGAAGCAGGCAGTGCAGAAATCATCTTTATGCTCGAACGGCGAAAGGAGTCCATCCAGGCTGAGATACCCCAGAGAGTCCGCACCCAGTTCCTGTCGCATTTGTTCTACTGTCCTCTCGGACGCAATCAACTCCGAAGGATCCGGAAAGTCTATACCGAAGAAACACGGACACCGAATCGGCGGGGAAGACACCCGCAGATGCACCTCTGTGGCGCCTGCCTCCCGAAGCATGTCCACGCGCCTGGCCATGGTGTTGCCGCGTACAATGGAATCATCGATCGCAATAACCCGTTTACCTTTCACCACCTCCGGAAGAACAGCCAGCTTCATATCGATCGATTTCTTCCGCTCCGAACTGTGGGGCATGATAAATGTCCGCCCCACGTAGTGGTTCTTGATGAAGCCGAACTCCAGGGGAATACCGCTTTCGCGGGAATACCCCAGTGCGGCAAAATTCCCGCTGTCCGGTATCGGCACAACCACATCCGCATCGACAGGATATTCCTGCGCCAGTCGCTCCCCATACTGATGACGCACCGTATACACATTCTTTCCGAATAAATAACTGTCCGGATGAGCAAAATACACATGCTCGAACACGCATTGAGCGTGCGCTCCTTCCCGTTCATCAAACATCGAAGAATGGATGCCGTCAGCATCAATGGTCACCACCTCACCCGGCGCCACATCCCGGAGGAATTCAGCGCCGCTCCTGGCAAGGGCACAAGTTTCACTGGCTACCACGTACCCCGATTCCAGCCGACCGATAGACAACGGACGAAATCCCTGCGAATCCCGCGCCGCCATGATCCTGTCCTTCGTCATCAGCAGAAAGCAGTACGCACCTTCCAACTCATTCAGGGCCCGCTCTACACGCCGCGGCCGCAGTCTGTACATGGGGTCGGCCAGCAGATGCACCAGGATTTCACTGTCCGTACTGGTCTGGAATATTGCGCCTGAATCCTGATACATCTTGCGCAGCGTTTTCGCATTTGTCAGGTTCCCATTGTGGGCGATACACCAGTAGCCGTCCGCACATTCGGCAACGAGCGGCTGAATATTCTGGATGCGCGGTTCGCCGGTTGTCGAATACCGCACGTGTCCAATACCGATATGCCCCGGATATTTCTCCAGGTCACGGTCACGGAAGACATCATTCACCAACCCCGTTCCGGTGAACGACCGAATCTGCTGCTCGTCACTTATACTTACGCCGGCACCTTCCTGACCGCGGTGCTGGAGGGCAAACAACCCCTGATATACAACGGATACGGCGTCTTCAACACCGTAAACGCCTACCAACCCACAATGTTCCCTGGGTGTTTTCCCGGCATCCTCAGCACTCATTTCATCTCCTTTTTGACGTTCCGCAATAAAACAGCGTTTACCGTAAACTCTTTCCGCCTTACGGCTTCAAAGTCTCACAGAACCCGAGTTCTGTCCAGCACAACACTCTCTTCTGTGAAGCTCTGAAAAACAAATGGGCGATATTGCTCGAAGACAACACCGCCCATTCTTTATATACATCACCGTCGGAACTCCAGGACGCGACACATTCGTTATCCTGGAGTAGGCATCTAGGATTATCAGCTGTTCAGGATCTCCATGGCCGTTTCACGGCCTGCCCGCATGACATACGGAATGCCGGTTACGTTCTCGCATTCCTCAGTCATCCGCAGATCAAGCCTGAAATATTCAACGGACTGAGTCTTCGGTATAAAAAAACCGTGGAATCAAAAAATTTTTGCCAAAAATATCGCTTCATTGCCAAGCCGGTTTGTCTATAATATAAAATACCCCGGCAGACTCACCAAATAATAATCGCACACGAGCAAAGTAGCCTCATCCGATAAGGCTAAAAGTGAGCGCATCGAGGTCTGCAATCGATTGTCTTATGCCAACGTTTTCCGGTCAACATAACTTGTTTATTTGGAAAAATGAATTATATTGGCAATTCATTACCATAAATGAAGACGAACAGCATTTGAAGAGGCTGAATCATTCGGTGGTAACGGGCAAACCATATTTTCACAATATATAAAAGAAACCTACCCAAAAGAAACGGAGGAGCAGGCATGTCTTACACAAGCGACGTTATGACATTAGTGCATGAACGGAACCCCGGTGAATCGGAATTTCACCAGGCGGTGAAGGAGGTTCTAGAGTCGTTAGAGCCTGTGCTGGAAAAACATTCCGAATACCAGAACGCAAAATTATTGGAGCGTCTTGTTGAACCTGAACGTGTCGTAATGTTTCGGGTACCTTGGATGGACGATGAGGGCAACAATCAAGTAAATCGCGGCTTCCGCGTTGAGTTCAACAGTGCACTTGGTCCTTATAAAGGAGGATTGCGTTTTCACCCCACAGTCCAATTAGGCACATTAAAATTCCTCGGCTTCGAACAGATATTCAAAAACTCGCTGACAACCCTCCCTATGGGCGGCGGCAAAGGCGGTTCTGACTTCGATCCCAAGGGGAAATCCGACGCCGAAGTGATGCGCTTCTGCCAGTCGTTTATGACCGAACTGTCCCGCCACATCGGGGCGAACACGGATATTCCCGCTGGCGATATTGGTGTCGGACCGCGTGAAATCGGATTTCTTTTCGGCCAGTACAAACGCCTGCGCAACGAGTTTACCGGAGTATTGACCGGCAAGAATCTGAAATGGGGCGGTTCTCTGATCCGGCCTGAAGCAACAGGCTACGGCGCAACATACTTCGCCCGCGAAATGCTGAAAAGCCGGAACGATTCACTTCAGGGAAAAATTTGTACGGTTTCCGGTTCCGGAAACGTTGCCCAATTCACCATAGAAAAAATCAACCAGCTGGGCGGCAAAGCAGTCACACTGTCTGATTCGGGCGGTACCGTCTACGATCCAGTTGGCATTGATGATGAAAAACTGGCATACGTCATGGACTTGAAAAACAATCGGCGCGGTCGCATCCACGAATATGCGGAAAAATTTCCCGATGTCGAATTCTATGAAGGAAAACGGCCTTGGGACGTTCCATGTGACTGTGCGTTTCCGTCGGCCACGCAGAACGAAATATCCAAAGAAGATGCAGAAACACTGGTCAAAAACGGATGCACACTGGTTTCAGAGGGGGCGAACATGCCCACAGAACCCGAAGCGGTCAACGTTTTTCTTAAAAACAAAACCATGTTCGGTCCCGGTAAGGCGGCCAACGCGGGCGGTGTCGCAGTTTCCGGCTTGGAGATGTCACAGAACGCCCTGCGCATGAACTGGAGTCGTAATGAAGTCGATGACCAACTCAGTGGAATTATGCAGTCCATCCATGATGCCGCATACCAGGCATCACAGGAATACGGCGACGAAGGGAATCTGGTCATGGGTGCCAATATTGCCGGCTTCCAGAAAGTCGCCGACGCCATGCTGGAACAGGGCCTTGTGTAATCTGCTCATTGGCATGAGGTGGTAAGGATAAATTGGCCAGGTTTACGGTATGCAATGTGACCAAAGACTGAATGCATGCCAGCGTGGCGGCCGGTGTAATCACCGGATACCCCAGTATGAGACTCGCCGCCTTTGAGAATTCAGCAGACCGTCTAAAGGCGGTATACTACAAACCTTCAGATAGCC
>CAJXKU010000283.1 GCA_913055945.1 uncultured Lentisphaerota bacterium
TTTAGGGGTATTCGACGCTCTCGTAGGCGGCGACCACGCTGGTATGAGCTTTAACCGCGCGACTCCTGGGAGTGGTCGCGTGAAATTTTCTGATTATGGTCATGTGAAATTTTTCTTGGGATCGCAGGGATATACCCCACCGGTTCTCTGCAAGCGTTAAAAAAAAGACGCTTAGAGTTTATTGAAGGGCTGTTTTGTACTGTTGGCTCTTGGGACTTGTCTCCTTGGTTGGATGCCGTTGCAGGATTCTCAGGCGTCGGCGGCAGCGGGTCGCAGGGGCTGGGAGTTATGTAATATCTCCCGCGTTCCTGGCTATGCCCTGCCGGTAATGACCGCCGATTCGGCTGAAAAGTCCGCATAACGGCTGTTCTGATAACCTCCTGCCCGGATGGTGCCTGGCGAAGGGTTCGGGGATTGTTCGCTCAGGGATATATCGCGGGCAAGGGTGAACGCTTCAGCTCACTCCGATCTGTGATTTCGCATAGGGTAGCTCTTTCCCCGGATGTTGACCAGTTCATGCCGGTGTAAAATGCGTTCTATGAGTCCGCTGCTGATGGTCGCGTCGTTAGCGAATATCTGTGGCCAGTCAGTAAAAGAGCGGTTGGTAGTCAGAACGGTACTGCCGCGTTCGTATCTGGTGCTTACCAGACGAAAAAACAGTTCAGCACGGTGTTGGGGTACTGAAAGGTAACCTATTTCGTCCAACACCAGCACGTCCGGCAGAATAAAACTTTTAAGTTTGTTCTCGAAAGAGTGCGTATTCCATGCGACCTCCAGTTCAGTAAGCACATCGTCGAGCTTGGCGAAACGCACGTTATACCGCTGAGTACATGCCTGATACGCCAACGCCAGTGCAAGGTGTGTCTTGCCTGTGCCCGGCGGTCCGAGGAACACCACGTTGGCTCGTTCAGCGACCCAGTGGAGGTTGAAAAGGTGACGGACGTGGTCTCGGTTAATATCCTCCGGATGTGTCCAGTCAAAACTTTCAAGGGTCTTAACCAAAGGAAGTTGAGACTGCTGGATGCGACGCTGGACCGCGCGGTCCTGTTTGTTCAGCACTTCGTCGCTGATGACGGAGCTGAAAAAATCCAGATGACTCATCTGCTTTCGTGCGGCTTCTGCAGCGAGTTCGTGGATATTGTCACGCAGATGCAGAAGTTTGAGATAGTCGAGGTTGTTTTCAAGTTCGCTGTTTGCCATGGTCAGTGACCTCTTTGTTTATAGTTTGTACTGGTTCATATCAGGCTCGTCGACGGACTTGTCCAGTGCGTCACCGGCACGAGGTACGTGAAGGGGATTGTTGTCATAGTCGGTGCCGCCGTTGTAGTTGATCGTGAGGTGTTCCACGTACTCCGCGCGGAAAGCACTGAACTGCACAGCGTTTTCCAGCGCTGTAATAACCGGCGCTTTCCCGTGCATTTGGACAAGAGTCATAATGCGGCGCAGGTGGTACCGTGGGTTGAGCTGTTTTCTTTTCAGCTCCTGCAGGAACGTTTCCGCCGCAGAACCCAGCGTGAGGAAATCATGCTCCAGGTTCTGCTCGCGGGCGGTGCGGCGTGTTTGTTTCATCTCTTCGAGGTGGTCAGGATCGACGACTTCTGTGTTACGGTCATAGCTGCGGCTGTGTTCTGTTATCAGCTTTTCCCGCTCATAAATAAGGACACGGTCCGGGTCGGCTCTGACCGTCAGCTTCTTGCGCGCGTATTTTTCGGGCACGCTGTAGCGGTTGCTGTCGAAGCTGACCCGACAGAACTTGTTTGCCCGATGCGTCTCGGTTATCGCGCAGTCGGCCGGCATCGGCGGCAGCGGGCTGAGCGCTTGCTGTTCCTCACGCCGGAAAAGCTCCAGCGGCTGTTCGCGTGTTGTGCCGTGGATACGTGTATTAGCAACGTTGTCCTGCCATTCATTGAGTGCTGCGTTGATCTGCGGCAGATTGCAGGGCTGGCGTCCGGGCAGGAAGTTGTATTTGACGTATTTGACACCGTTTTCCACGCGACCTTTCTCGTGAGGGCTGATTGGGTTGCAGGCAACCGGTTGGAAGCCGTAGTGTGCAGCCATTTCGCTGAAGCGCGGATGCAGACGCACATATCCGTAAGCGGAATGATTCAGCACAGCGGTCCTGCAGTTGTCCACGATTACGCGCTCCGGGACTCCGCCGAAAAACTCCAGTGCATGCCGAATGCCCGTGAGCAAGTGTTCCAGCCGCTCACAGGCGAAAAACTCCGCATACACAAGTCTGGACTGACAGAGGGTGACTACCAGTACCGAAAGCCGGCGTGAGGAACTTCCGCACGGCACGGTTCCGCAACTGCCGAAGTCCACCTGCATCGCCTCGCCGGGGCGGAAGCGCAGCGACATGTACGCCTTTTGTCTCGGCGGGCGCACTTCCCGGACAAAGCGTTTGACTTGACTGTAGCTGCCTGCATAGCCCTCCTGACGCTGGAGAGTCTGATAAATCTGCACCGCTGTATAATCATGCCGCTGCAGCATCCGCCGGATGCTATCCTTGTACGGATCAAGAATGCTGCTTTTTTCCGGCTGCCGCCGCGCCTCCCTGCGATCGCTTTGGAGCCATTTGCGCACTGTCGGCGGTGATAAACCGGTTTTATGGGCGATTTGAGCGGCCGTCAGCCCTTCGATTCTGGAAAGATGATGCACTTGCCAGTAAAGTTCTTCGCTGATCATGACTGCTCACCTCCTTCCTGTGGCAGCTCCAGGACCTGGTAAAGCGGCGGATCCCATGCCACAAGATCGGCGCGCTGAAGGTTTTTCCGCGCAGCCTCAAGCCGGGGGCGTGGCCAGTTCATCATCGCACACAGCAGAGCATCACCGTAAAATGAAATGCCCTGCTGATCGGCTACAGTGGCAAGCACCAGATACAGGGCCAGTCCGTCAGTGGAACAGTTACGCAAATGTCCCTCGCGCACGAAACGATGGTCCACCCACCCGAATCCGGCCGGTGTTGTACGTACCCGATTAGGTGCAACAGGTACTTTCTCAACCATAGCTCATCCTCCTGTGTTTTATCCGTTTCGTAATGAATGCAGATTCTGCCTTTCGACAGCTGATAAAATGAGGCCTTTAAACAGATACATGAAGCGAGCGTGAGGAAGATTTATCAAGGGGGCGCACTGCTGCGGTTTGAATCGTAAGCCGGTGTGAGGAAAACATCTGCCTACCCCGAAAAGCCGGCGTGAGGAAATTTGCGTTCATTCGGTTCAAGGCCGAATACCATCCGGATAAAACTCACTGCCTGTGCGCCAGCACTGATGCAGGATGCTTTCCACACTCTCAACGTCCTGCGCACCGCTGATCAGGGAAACTATTCCTGCAACAAGCTGCATAAGCGCTTTATTCAGGCCCGCACTTTGTTCAGCGAACAGCTCGTGCCCATTGTCGCGGCGACGCTGCTTCTCAACACGCCGCTCACGTTCCTGTTTTTTACGTTCAAGATGTTGCTGAGCCCACTCCTGGTTTCCGATGTTTTCCTGATAATGGCGATCCTGACGTTGCGCATCCCGAAAACGTTTGCATTCATCAGAACCGCAAAACTTTTGAGCGGGGTTATATTTGCTGGGTGTAAACAAGCAATTGCAATGAGGGTTGGCACATCGTTTCATAACGGGAGAATCCTTTTTCTTTCTGTCTTGGGGTTTGGGGATTAATATTTTTCCCCTTTTGACAGCTTAAGTTAAGGGTTTCTCCCGACCTTTCCTCACAACCTTATCCCAGCACGACAACCAGCCAGTTCCTCACACCGGCTCTCCCAGCACACCAACAAACAACCACACTACCACAATCTTCAATAAGAAAGGGAAGTAGAAGAAGGGAAGAATATTTTTATTTACAGAAGTCAGGAAGAAGAATAAGAAGAAAATGATAGGCTCCGCTCACCCCTCCGCTCACCGTTATAAGAAAAATTTCACATGACCATAATCAGAAAATTACAGAAGGTCAGTGCCAATTGGCCGGGCTCGTAGTTCCGCCTTTAGGCGGAACATTTCTAAAGATTAAAGTGAGGTAGAGAATGAGTGTACCGACTGAAGTCGGTACTACAAGCCGGAAGCATCCGCGCGCTTACCGCCGACATGGCAAAAACAACTTCAATATTGAAAATTCAATATTCAGGATTCAATATTTTTAACACTCTTTCTCTGGATACACGGTCGGCCTCGACCGTGTTACACTCACCCGAGGCCGGGTGAGTGTCCATAACCGGCCCTTGCAGACGTGTATATGTATTTTGTGACTTTTCGTGACTTTTTGTGGCGATCTAATGGCCTCAGTGAGCCGGGCTTACAGCCCGGGATATGGTGGTGGGCTGT
>CAJXKU010000284.1 GCA_913055945.1 uncultured Lentisphaerota bacterium
TTTTCTCAGGTCCGCCGGCGCGACGGCCGGTGCGCCCCTTCTCGCGCGCGAGGCTCTGGGGGGCACAGACGGTGACGGCCCGCCGAACATCGTGCTCATCTTCACGGACGACCAGGGCTACGCGGATATCGGATGCTACGGGGCCACTGGCTTTCAGACGCCGTACCTTGACCGGATGGCCAGGGAAGGTGCGCGGTTTACGGATTTCTACGTGGCGGCGTCCGTCTGTTCGCCGTCCCGGGCGGCGCTCCTCACCGGGCGCTATTTTCCCCCGCGACGAAGGGGGATTGCCGCTTTCCGAGGTGACCATGGGCGATATGCTGAAAGAGCGCGGCTATGCCACCGCATGCTTCGGGAAGTGGCACCTGGGGGACGAGGAACGTTTCCTGCCCACAAACCGTGGATTCGACGAGTACTTCGGCATCCCCTACAGCAACGACATGGCGATAGACCCCGATATGCCGCTGGCGGATGACGTAAAGTGGCGGAAGGGGGCGACGGCCGAAGACTTCCGCGGGGGTGAGAAGCAAGGCGGATGGGTCCCGCTGTTCCGCAACGAGGAGGTGATCGAATATCCGGCCAACCAATCGACCCTGACGAAGCGGTATACCCGGGAAGCAGTGCGCTTCATCCGGGAGAACAGGGATAATCCGTTCTTCCTCTACGTGCCGCATACCATGCCGCACGTGCCCCTGTATGCCTCTGAAGAATTCCGGGGAAAAACAGAGCGGGGACTTTACGGTGACATAATGGAGGAACTCGATTGGAGTACGGGCCGGATTCTGGAAACAATTCAGGAATTGGGCAAAGATCGTGAAACGCTGGTCATATTCACCAGTGACAACGGTCCGTGGTTGAGCAAGGGAGAAGCCGGCGGCTCGCAGGGGCCATTACGCAACGGCAAAGGGACCACTTACGAAGGCGGCGTTCGCGTGCCATGTCTCATGCGGTGGCCCGGCGTCATTCCGCCCGGCCACGTATGTACGGAACCGTGCGGAACCATCGACATGCTGCCCACCTTTGCCGCAATCACCGGCGCCCAACTTCCAACGGACCGCATCATCGACGGCGAAAACATCCTGCCGCTTATGACCGGCGAAAGGGCTAAGAGTCCACATGACTCTTACTATTACTACTCCGGCAACAGTCAAATTCATGCAGTCCGGCAAGGCGACTGGAAATTCCGGGAAGTTGAGAAACCCGAACTGTACAACTTACGGGAAGACATTTCCGAACAAAATAATCTGGCTGAGGTTCACCCCGAGAAGGTAAAACAGATGCGCCAGGACATGCGTGACTTCGATCGCGAACTGAAAAAGAACAGACGGTCGCCCGGCAAGATCTGACAGAATTGCCATGCATGCTAAACGCGGTTGCTCTACACCGTTCAGTCAATTTTCAACCAAAGCAAAGACACTTAAAGAGGAAAGATAAAAATGGACAGACTTTACAATTTCCCCCTTTCATTCGCTCTCATACTGATCCTGGCTGCACTCCCCGCAGTTGCCCAGAACAGTTCGGAATCCCCGGAACATATCAGCTCCGTCCTTAAAAAGGACAAGGACAAGGGTTTACAGATGTATAAACAGGCCGACAGAGAAATTCAGAAGACCGTATTAAATAATCTGTTACAAAGACACCGTGAAGGCGGTTGGCAGGCCAGGACGCAAACATCTTCTCTGCTTACGGCGGTGGGAAAAGACACCCCGCAACTCGCCGTCAAGCAACTCGAACAGGCGTTAAAAGACGCACGCGACAAAGACCAAACCGCTTTTCAACTGGAAATCATACATCTTCTTGGTTCTCTCGGACCGGCGGCCGGAAATGTTGCGCCCGAATTAGCACGTGCGGTTTCCGAAGGCACGCCGGGAGTACGCCACGCAGCGGTGCTGGCACTGCAACAGATAGGAACGGCGGATGCCGAAACCCTCAATGCTTTGGCGAAGGCCACGCTCGCTGACGATGCGCTGTTGCGGTGGTTTGCGATCCGAGCGCTGCTTTCAGCAGGGAAAGGGGCGGCGCTGGGAACTGCCCTTGCCGAAACCCTGCAGAGTCCGGATCCGCTTGTGCGACTGAAAGCACTTAAGGGTCTCCGGGAACTCGACAAAGCAGATCAGCCCTCTTCCCGCCCGATCGTGAAAATCCTGAAACAGGAAAAGGTCTCCGCAAAAACACTTACCGCAACGTGCGCAGTGCTTAAGAATATGGGAACCGACGCAAGCGAGGCCGTGCCTTTTCTGGTGGAGGCTGCAAAAGGGACCAATAAAGAGATTCTGAAGGCTGTCGATTCCACCTTGGCACGGATAAAGAAGGACAACCAGCCGCCTCAGTCTCAAGACCTGGTCACAGCCTGCCGCGAAGGAGGGGCGACCAGAATCAACTTTCCTGTAAGGGACAAAGACGATACAGCACCTGCCCTCAAGGTGGAACCAGTCAAAGGGCCGGATCATGGCAGCCTGAAGCGGCGGGACAACCTTTCAATGAGCTATTACGCTGAACCGGGCTTCACAGGCCGGGACCAGTTTACCTGGCTTGTCAAGGACCGAAACGCTGCAAGCAAAACCGCAAAAGTGACGGTGGACATCAAGCCCGATACGACAGCGCCTAAGCTTCTCACGGTATTGAGCCGGCGCTCCCCCAAAGAAATCCGACTTATTTTCGATGAACCCGTGGACAAAGCAATCGCCCAAGCTCCTGAAGAGTATTTCACCATCAAGCCAGCGGTTGACATCCGGAAGACCAGTTTCCAGCATCGCGGCACCGTGGTGATATTGCATACAAAGCAGGACCTCAATGGGGAGACTTATCACCTTTCCATAACCAACCTGCATGACCGCTCGGCCGCAGCGAACGCAATGGATCCGGTTCAGGACAGAGCGTTCGGGCATCACAAGCTTAGCCGAGAAAGCTTGATTCTACTTGCCCGCGCCAATGGTAACGCCGAGGATACGTCCGGAAATAAGCATAACGGCACCCTCGAGGACGGCGTAACTTACGCCCGGGACGGGGTCCCTGCTGAGTGCTTCGATTTTGCGGGCGCTTCGGGGAACATGAAAAACGCGGTCAACTTCGGCGATATTGACGCACTCGATCAGCCGAAAGCCTTCAGTATAGCTTTCTGGTTCAAGAGAACCAAGGACCTGAAAGCAACCTCGAATCACGGGATAAGTAACATCATGGTCAGCCAGGGCAGTGACAACAATAATGACAATCTGGAAGTGGGCAGTCGCGGCTCTGAACTGCAGGTGTACATGCACACCGCCGGCAACAACACGACGTTAAGCCATGACGCCGGCGTGCAGGATAATAAATGGCACCACTTCGCTCTGACGTACGATGCCGGACGCGACGCTGAAGCCCACCTTTTCCTGGACGGTGAACTTCAGAAAAAATGGGAGAACTGGGGCGGAAATCTCGTCGGAACAGGCCCCAGTCCATTCACAGCCGGCAACACATTCCACGTGGAAACCCCTTTTACGGGTCGCCTCGACGATCTCTACGTGTTCCAGCGATCGCTGGACAACAAGGAAATTAAAGCTCTGGCGGGAACCCCCTGAGTGTTACCCTGCAGGCGCCAGTCCACCGTATTGCGGATACCCCAACTCCACGGTAGGTCCTTATAGGACTGGAAGTCCGAGACTCATCATTTACATTATGAAGTTGCCCTGCAACGAACGTTCAGTTCGCCTTATCCGCGACGTTTTGTCCTGAACGGTACCGAATAAGTGCATGTGCCACGAACGCACTGTCTCTTAGGCTAAAAACGGAGGTTACCAATGGCTACACTATACCCTTTTAAAGCGACGAGACCGACCCCCCAGAACGTACAAAGCGTGGCCGCACCGCCGTACGACGTGGTTTCGCGCGAAGAAGCCGCGGAACTGGCGGAGGGCAACCCCCTGTCGTTTCTCCGGGTTTCACGACCGGAGATAGAACTGCCCGAAGTTACCGATGTTCACACCGAAGAAGTTTATCAGAAAGCCGCGGAGAACTATGGCAGATTGCGACGTGAAGCCCCGTTGGTGGAAGAAGAAGAGCCCGCTGTGTACATCTATTCATTGACCATGGGCGATCATGTGCAGGACGGCCTCATGGCAACCTACAGCGTGGACGAGTACGACAACGGCATTGTCAAAACGCACGAAAAAACCCGCAGAGAAAAAGAAACAGACCGAACGCGCCATATTGAGGCGACCTCGTCGCAAACCGGCCCCGTTTTTCTGACTTACCCTGACCAGGAGCAAGTCAACAGAAATGTGGCTCAAATAAAGGAATCCATTGAGCCGCTCTTTGATTTCGTCGCCAGC
>CAJXKU010000285.1 GCA_913055945.1 uncultured Lentisphaerota bacterium
CGGTAAGAAAATTGCGAAATGTCCCTTGTAACTTTGTCCCGCACCTTGTCTCGAACCATCGTCCGCTTTTTCGCCCTTCCCACTCGGGTTATGACACTATCTGTCCGCCGCCTTAGTGAAATAGCGCCACATTCTGTAAACGCATTTGGAATACACCACACTATGCTGCTAAGTTGCAACAAGCTAGCTTTCTCAAAAAATGGCCGGGCAGCATTGTAAAAAATCGTGGACGCAGTCCGCGGCCATCACCCCCCCGGGGACCACATGGACGAGCCGTTACCGCTGCTTACCGCGTTAACCGAATTCATTTTGGCCTCCCATGAATTGCCTGGTTTTGCGGAATTACCCATTGATGTACCGAAGAAGGGCCTTGTTGAAGTACCATACGCCCTTGGGGTCATAGGTGAATCCTACGAGGAAGCCATTGCAGAAACTCAGGAACACATCGCCGAAGTGCTCGAAATATTTACGGAATAAGCCATGATAGAGAACTTAGTTCGCTTCGCTCGCAATTGGGACAATAGACTGTGGAAGATGGACTTTGAAACAGCGGCAGAAACATGTATTTTTTGCGCGAAGCGCAAGTCCGGTGTTTCGGGTCCATTCTCCATGGTCCGCTCGGAAAACAGCATTTCAGTTTTGACCGTTTCACGGTCCCGCAGCACACCGGATTTGTAGGAATTCCGACACGTACCAATATACTTCAAAGGTTCAAAGGCAAGGATTTGAGCTCAAGCAGAACCACACGGGAACTTTTTGCCCGCTTTTTTACCGAAGGATCACCGGCACAGACCTTATGTGTCAGTGACTTCGACGGGACCTTTTACGCAGGACTGGCGCCATACTATCTGCGCGGGATCTCCAACGTAGAGCTTGCTTTATTCTTATGGATCATGCATATAAAATCACCGACGGCATTCCTGCCCCTTTCACGGGAACTTTTTGCGCTGAAGAAACAGAGTCGCCGTATTTACACAGACATTGATCAGAATAGTGAAAATCTCTCCGCAGTGGAACAACCGCTGATTGAGGCGTTCAGTGAAAAGGTGTTACGTCGATGCGACCAGCAACTTGCTGAAAAAGCCGCCGATTTGACATCCAGGTTCTGCCATCGCGATGCTATCAGAACCATGAATATACTTCAACCGTATGTGGGAGGCGTAACCTTCATAAGTAAAGCATTTCCGATGGTGCTGCAGAACGTCAGGACGTTGCTGAAACGCAAGGGTATCAGGGTGCCTGTACATTGTAAAGGCATTGTTCTGAAAGATTCTCCATGGTGGCAGATAGACGTGAAAAACTCCGTTTTAAACCGACACGATAAGAAACAGGCCCTTGCTGAATTTGCTGCAGAACACCCTAACTATAAACGCGTTATCATATTCGGAGATACAGAAGATGATATCTCTCTGAACGAAAAAAGCATAGAGCTATGGGGAGAGCAGAACGTCCTCTTCGTCTGCCTTTATCCGAAGGATTCCCGGGTTCGGGAAGCAAGTTCCGTTACGCTGAAAAACTGGCGTTCCGTGCAACAACTTATCACCGAGGCTACAACGGCTTGAACCAAACGTAACTTCGAAGCAGTTTGTCCGGCTGTCGGCAGAAAACGCTCCGTAAAAATCGATTGGTTACCAGAATTTCTTACAAAATCAGGGAATTTGAACCGGAAGGACCAGAAGGTACCTATTGAGAGTATTAAGGGTACCACGCAGGCTCAATCCCGGCCGTCTCACTCTGCACAATTACGGTACTTTCCCCCCACGGGCGGTGTTGAACAACGCGTACCACTGCTTTCGGGACAATGTTATATTCAGTGCCTGCAACGCAGCATCTATACGTTCCGGCTTCGTGGTACCGATGATCGGATGAATATGCGCAGGATGCCTCATCAGCCACGCCAGAAGAATGGCTTCACGGCTCACGTTCAATTCAACCGCCGTGGATTCTACCAACGAAGCGACCTCCCGAACACTCTCGGGCTCATCATCGAACGGCTTTCCGCTGACTCTGCCGCCGGCGAGCGGATTGTAGGCCTGGACACTGATGTTATTTTCCATGCAGTATTCAAGAATCCCCTCCCCTCGGGTAGCCACACCTTCTTCGTTCCCGCCCGCCACGATATACGAGTTGAACGCATGGTTAAACAGTAAACTCAATCTGATCTGGTTGCAGATGATTTTCTGGTCCAGCGTCTTGTTTAACAGGGATATTTGCGCAGGTGTGAAATTGCTGACCCCAAAGTGACGAACTTTCCCGCTCGTTTCAAGGTCATCAAACGCACGTGCTACTTCCTCGGGTTCCATCAACACGTCAGGCCGATGCAACAGCAGGATATCCAGGTAATCGGTCCGGAGTCGCTGAAGAATGCCTTCCACCGATGCGATTATATGCTCATAGCTGAAGTCGTAGCCCTGGATGTCAGGTTTGATCCCGCACTTACTCTGCAGTATCACGGAATCACGATTTACCCCCCTGTCCCATAAATGGGAAAAAAGTTCCTCCACTCGTCCTCTGCTATAGATATCAGCATGATCGAAAAAATTGATGCCAGCCTCGAACGCATGCTTTACCGCATTGAGTCCGCGGTCGATTTCCTCCTGGGTCACCGGTTCTTTGCTCCACTGTCCGCGGATGCGCATACAGCCATACCCTACAGGGGAGGCCTTCAGCTCCGTACCGGCAATTGTTACTTGGTCCATAATTATCCTCACAGAGATTTGTTGGGCAAAAGTTCTATCCTGAAACTCGCCGTCCGCCGAACGTCAGAAGGAAGGGTTCTCAGGCGGCAGCATTGACGTGAAGGCCTCTCCGATTAACCTGGTTGGGCTGAAATGGAAAACCTGACTCCTGTCGGGCACTCTTTTCAACCATCCCCGGTTCTTTCCCTTTTACACCCGTGACATCATTGTTTCCTGTCAAATTCTGCGCTCGTTGTGAAGCTACATTCGAATGCTGAACATTATCTTTCTCACTGCCTTCTTCCAAACGTGGGACCCTCCCCAAAACACGACTGCGTTCCGAGCTCAGGCCGGACTTACGCAGTTCCTTCTCGGGGTCCGGCTTCTGCTCAATGTCAGCCTGGACATTTGACCCGTCCTGAACTCCGGCAGAACTCCCGTGGCTTGGCTGACCGGCAAGCTCGGCGCGTGCTTCCATCATATGACGCATTGCTTTTTGGGCAATGCGCAGGTCAGCGGAAGAAGGTTTCGCAGGTGCCAGAGCCGCAGCCCGAACCTGGCGCATCTTTTCCAGCGTGGCTTCCGGCGTTCGAGCTTTACTCGTATCAATATTTACTTGTCCATCCACGGGATAACGTTTCCCGTCCGGACCACGTGTATAACTATAACTGGCTCCCCCTTCAGCATATCCACCCGCCGCTGCCACATGTGCCTGTTCGTGAGCTCTGACCTTTTGGGCCCGTTGCTGAAGTTTCCTCACAGTTCGCTGCTGTTCCGGGGTCAACCTTTGCTCACCAACGGACTGTGCGTCTTTCGCCTCAGAAGACCGGCCTGCCTCTATCTGAACATTGGTGCCGACCTCAGCAGAACGCTTTGTTGCTGTCGGTGCCCCTCGAGGTTGTCCTGCCTCCTTGGGAATAGATTCTCGGGGTGCTTCCCGCCGCCGGGAAATGCGCTCACTTCCCTGGCCATCGCTCCGGGACGGATTCGCGGTATTACCCGCGGTCCCCCGCACCCCCGGGGACAGATTGGCCACGGCACCCGCTCCCGCACGAGTGTGCGTGCCCGGCGTCTGCGCTTGTACACCTCTTCCTCGCACTCCGCCCGGCGGATATACCCCCTCATTGCCGCGGTTCCGGATTCGACTTTGACCGCGGTCTGTGGGCCGCGTGGAGTGAATATTTTCAGCAGCAATAACCGCCATAACACCGTTAACGCCAAGAGGCAGCAGTCATGCTTTATCGAAATTCCCTACCGCTTCGATCTGCCCGCCATTGCCCTCTTGACCTTCTTACATTTTTACAAACAGTCCTCGGTACTTGTATGAAATATAATGCGGCAAAATCCAGAATCCAAACGCATATTTCTAGTTATAAAAACAAAGGACGAACTCTCCTTCACTGAAGGTTCCGCAGACATGCTGAAGCATGAACTCCTACAAGTCGATCGCGCGATTTTAGCCCGTCAGCGTTCATACTTCAGTATGGTTTGGATTCAATGGAGTCGCATTAGCAACTCGTATAGGAAATTCAAATAAGGGCATGTGTCCGGATGGGGTGTGTGTCCCCTCCCGAGAACCTGCGCTACTATGACATTTTTCCTTCCATC
>CAJXKU010000286.1 GCA_913055945.1 uncultured Lentisphaerota bacterium
GATGGAAGGAAAAATGTCATAGTAGCGCAGGTTCTCGGGAGGGGACACACACCCCATCCGGACACATGCCCTTATTTACAATTAAGGTCTCCCCGTAGAAGAAGGCTCCAAGGTACTGAAACCGGCGTCAGGATGCGCGATCGAAGTCATTTTCCCGATTCCACCCCGAAACCTGTTTTCGTTGCACGCCGAAACAAAAAAACCGCAAGTCACCGTCCACTTTCGGAATCATCAGCTCCTCAGGCACCGGTGTCGATCGGGGGGGGGGTAGGCTCCTGGGCAGAATCTTATGAACGCGGCCTAGAAACGGACGAGGACGTCCCTCCCCATACAATGGTACCGATCAGGCGTTCTGGTTGTCATCAAAACCGCAGTACATGCTTGAGTTCTGGGTATCACGTTCGTTTCGCCCGACCGCAATGTTCCATTTCTGCTTTCGGGATGTTGTAAGTATTTTGGCGCGGAAGCCGTTCAATCACGGAAGCTGAGCGATTGTTTGGGTCCCGAATCAAAATATCTTGACGGTACGTCAAATCTAAACGGCGCAGTGGACGATTCTCAGTTCGGCCCCAATATGGTGCGAAGCATGTGGTTAAGCTTTTCCCGCGTCAAGGGTTTTGACACGATCATATCCGAGTTCTCACTCCGTTCACCCGCGGCATCCATTACATCTCCGAAACCGGTTAATAATACAACCTTCTGCTCCGGCGCTTCTTCTTTTAAACGTTTCGCCAGTTCATCCCCGTTGATGTACGGAATAGCACGATCCGTGATTACAAGATCGTAGGTACCTTCATGCCACTTACGCTCTCCCTCTCTGCCGTCTTCTGCTGTCTCCACCCGGTGCCCTGCACGCTCCAGCATCTCGCGAACCATGTCCCGTTGGGACTCTTCGTCTTCTACATACAGCACATCGAGTGTTTGTTCGATACCCGGCTCGGCCCCGGTTGATTCCGTTTGTTTCTGCTGTCTCTGCTCAGGAACAGGCAGATAGATCCGAAACACACTACCTTTGCCTTTTTCAGTCTCAACTTCAACATGCCCTTCATGGCGCGAAACGATACCTTTCACGGTAGCCAATCCCAAACCGGTACCGACGGGACTTTTTGTCGTGTAGAACGGATCGAAACAGTGCCGCCGTTCACTCTCTGACATGCCCGTGCCGGTATCACTTATTTCCAGGATTACCCAGCCATCCTCCTGTCGAGTTGTCAACCCCAGGGTCCCCCCTTCCTCCATCACGTCCACCGCATTGAAGATGAGGTTCGTCACCACATCATGCAGTTCAGACTCATCCCCTTCGATCTGGACGAGTTCCGAGAGATTCTTCTCAAGTTGTATATCCGCACCCTTGCCTTGAGCCTCCTGCGACCAACGCGGTTTAGTTATCGCGATAGCTTCCTCGACAACATTGTTCAAATCCAAGGATTGAAATGTTTCGCCCTCCTCCTTGGGTTTGTAGAATTTCCGCATTCGGCGAACAGTTTCAGCTGCATTCCGTGAAGCCTTCTGGATGTAGCCTAAGTACTCCTGCACTTGTTCCGTATTATTGAGTTGCTCGGGATCTTCCAACAACAGATCGGTGAAACCCTGAATCGTGGACAAAGCATTGTTGAAATCGTGCGCAATCCCGCTCGCCATCTGGGTCAGGGCCCGTTGCCGTTCCTGATCCACCACCTGCATCTGCACCGCTCGGAGTGAATCCAGTGCCTCTTCGCGTTCACGTTCAACTTTGATTTCGTACAATCCGAGACTGATATCTTCCGCAATCTCCCTGAACAGCCCCGTCTCCTCTTCCTGTGTACCCACACCGGGAGGCGCACAGCCCCACACCACGCCGAACGCCTCTCCGTTGTGCGACAAAGGACATGCCAAGTGAATACCCTCTTCCTGGATCGATTTCAGGGGGCAGGCTTCGCAGTGACCATGACCTTCTTCTACAACAACAACTTCCCCCGTCTCAAAGGCTCGCCGGACACATTCGGGACCTTCACCGCTCTGCAGTTTCTCACGCAACGTCGGGGCGTATTCGCCTAACCCCCTTTCAGCATCCAAACGCAACGCCTCCTGCTCATCGAAGGTGGCTATCCACGTGCAGGTATAATTACCGCATTGTCCCACCAACGCATCGCAGATCTTTTGTAATAAACTGTCCCTGTCTTTTACCTGGACAATCAACTGGTTCACGGCCCGCAACCCTGAGAGAATTGTATTCAATCGCTCAACACGAGCTTCATGCTTTTTGCGCATGCGGATATCCCGGGCGGCGCTTAACACACATCTGGAGCCACGGAAATGCATCAGCCGTGCGGTTACCTCCATCGGAAGTCTCGTTCCGTCTTTAGCAAGATGGACCCCCTCGAAGGTCACCTGTCCTTTGGTGTTGAGTTCCTGCATAATCTGATGCCGGTCCACGTCACCCTCAAGAACTTCGACATCGTCGGGCGTCATCCTTAGCACTTCGCCCCGTGTGTAGCCTAATCGGTCACACGCCACACTGTTCACTTTAAGAAAACGGCCGGGTTCCTTCCCTTCGGACAGCATGTATACAAACAGCGCATCGTTCGATTTCTCAAAGAGCTCCAGAAACTCCCGTGCCGAACGCCGCGCCTCTTCCTCGGCGCGCCGCCGCTCTGTAACATCCAGACCGCTGGAGACTATCGCTTCAACGTTCCCATCATCATCACGGACCACCCTGTTGTACCAGACGCACATGCGTTCTTCACCGTCTTTCGGCGAGACAGGATTTTCAAACTGGAAAGCACGGTTCTCTTTGCCTTCGGCAAGTTGACTCGCTACATCTTTCACCGCTTTCCGCCAGTTCGGTGGAACGAACGTATTCAGCCAGTTCTTCCCTACGATCTCCTCCCGCGTATAACCGAGGAGTTCGCACCCCGCACGATTGATTCGCTGCACATTGCCCTGCGGATCCAGCACCACGATCACCGCACCCGCCACCTCAAAGTATGTCTGTGCACGTTCCTTCTCCTGCTCCAGTGCATTTTCGGCCTGCTTTTTCCCCGTTATGTCCTGCGCCAGTGCGAACACATATTCTTCTTCCTCAAACGCCACACAGGTGATGGTTACATTCACAGGAAAGGTTTCACCGTTTTTTTTCCGGTGGTGCGAACGGAACTCGACTTTGCCTTCCTCCTTAAGCTGATCTGTCAGCTGCCCCCGAGGAAAGCTCTCCATACCGGGATCAACAAGGGACACATGACGCGAAATAAGCTCCTCTTCGTTGTACCCCAGCTTTTCACAGGTAGCCCTGTTCACCTCCAAAAACGCTCCGTCAGAATCCATCCAGAACAGACACAGCCCTGTGCTGTCCAGGGACTCGCGCATAAACTGGAGTGCTTGGGTTGGATTCCGCTCTTCGCTCATGGTGTTCCGGATAATCCTGCAGTTCTTTGTCAAAAGACTTCTATATGTCTAAGCTTTTACTTACCGTATCACACATTTTTCAAGATCGCAATAGATCCGTTCACCGATTTTCCGTAAGCACGAGTATGGAGCGCGCTTTTCGGTCGTTCTATTGCGTTACATTTGCAAAAGACCGCCTGCTCAGGCATCCGGCTTGTCACGAAAATCGGGAAATGCACTTGAGTTCTGAGATATGTTGTTCTGTTAGACAATACGCATCATATTATCTTTTCATCGGCGTCAATCCTGAACATCCTGACATCGACTACATATGGGTGGAGAGCCCCCGTATAAAACATTCCGGATTGTTCGCCAAAGCGTTACTCCGTGTTGTTCGCGGCCGGTAAAAGCCGAGTCCGAGATCGACATATATGCTCTCAGAACCATGTCCTGAAGTCAGGCCAGCAATATGTCCTACGCAGCAGATCTTCATGTGCATTCGTGCTATTCACGAGCGACAAGCCGGGCGTGTAACCTCGAAGGTCTGCACTGTGCCGCCCAGCGTAAAGGTGTTCGCCTGGCGGGCACCGGTGACTTTACGCATCCGGCATGGTTCGGGGAGCTGGAAGAAAAGCTGGAACCATCGCCGCACACAGGTCTTTACCGACTGAAAGATGACCTGGCCCACCCCTTGCAGGAACATGTCCCGCCGGCTTGCAGAGAACCTGTCGAGTTCATGCTCACGGCGGAAATCAGCAGCATCTATAAACGCGACGAGGTCGTTCGTAAAGTGCATACGCTTATTCACGCTCCCGATCTGGAGACGGTGAAACAGATCAACGCCCGTCTGGAAAGAATCGGCAACATTTCCTCGGACGGACGCCCTATTCTCGGCCTGGACCCGCGGG
>CAJXKU010000287.1 GCA_913055945.1 uncultured Lentisphaerota bacterium
GTTCGGGATCGAAGGACGGTCAGCTCCTTCTGGGCTATGAAAGCGGCATTGATCTTTCAGAACGACAAAGCATTGAAACAGCCCTCACGTGGCAACGCCTCAATGACCCGCTGCCGGAACGTTTCTATTACGCCACCCGGCCTCTTCCGAAAGAATTAACCGAGGGCAATTCTACAGTCAAAGTGACCCTTGCTTACAAAGGTTCTTCACCGGGACCACAGGTTTACAATGTCTATTCCCACAAAGGGGCTTTTTTCAGGCCGCCGCGGAATGAACTGCAGGGCAAACCGTTTGAACTCGCTCCGCCTCGGCCGCCGGAAAAGAAGAAAATCTCCGCCGAAAAAGTGTTTGAACACTGGAAAAAAGAGGCCAATAAAGGCTTTGAGCGAGTCAAAGATTTTCAGATCTATGGTGAAAAATATAAGCGTCTTGTTGAAAAGGGAGAACTCCCTGCATGGACATGGGGAGCCATCCTAGCCCGTAACCGCAATCGTCACACCGGCGCGGGAAAATTCCTACAGAGAATGGCAGAAAGTGGTAAAGCCGAAGTGCCGTACCCGTATTCTGAGCTGGAGGGCGAATATCAACGCTGGGGCGGCTTCATTATTCAGCAGGGCCGCGGCGGAATGAGGGGCGCCTTCAATGTTATGAATGCGTTTGCCCGAGCCTATCTTCACGACTGGTCAGATTATTATCAGGACGAGGAGATGCTGGAGCGTTTCACCGCGGCGATGGATTTCTACAGCCGTGCCCAGGGAAGCGGCGGACTGTTCCGCGGACCTAAGCTGGACTACGAAGGCGGCGGGTATTCCGGCTGGGAAAGCTGGATCGGCGCGCCGGACCGAAAAGACTTCCAGGGCCGTATATTTTCAATGGGCCAGGATTACCTCTGGGAAGCGTTCAACATGCTGGTTCCGGTCCTGGAGAAAAAAGGACTGCTGGATAAAAAGTTTGATCATGATCTGAATCCGGACACGCCTGATCTCTCGCGCCGGAAAGCGTATGCTCAAATGCCGTTGCGCAGTTTTGATTTTCTGAGCAGCAGAGTTCGTTCAAGAGGCGTCTGCAACCAGGTGTTGCACAATTACAGAAACCTCTGGCGAACTTATGAAGCCCTTCAGAACACGGCTCCGGAAAAAGCGGCCGGAAAACGGGAAGAGATGCGCGAACTGGCGGAGATTGCCGCCGGAATCCGGCGCGATCCCGGCCCTGATCACTACGAATTCTCTCCGAAAGGTCTACCCAACGAAGGGGGGTGGTCCACAAGAGGATACGGCTCGTATAATGTCCGGGCCATAGCTCGTATGGCCCAATATACAGGCTATGACATGGTGAAGAAGCGGGTTGCTGATGCGTATCCTGCTTATTCGCATTTTTACTATCTGGGAAACGACTCCGACAATCACCGGGCCCTAAAAATCACTGAATGGATTACAAGAAGAAATGAGAAGGGGTTTCCCGGAGCCGTACACTATTTAACGAATCGGTATGCGGCCGAAGAACTTGAAGTCCCGGCAGCCATCCGCCACTTCGAGCTGCTTGAAGCTCACAATCGGCGCGGTGACGTTCACAGTTTGGCAAACCTTCAGGGCGTAAAGAAGTTAGGTCAGCACAATCAAGTTGAATCCGGAACGAGACGTGCGGCAGAAAAAGCTGAACAAGCCCGGGCCAGAATCGGAAAAGACCTGCTTGATCTGCCGCAAACCGATTACCGGCTGCCATGCGAACGAGACGAGAACAGTGCACTGGTGGATGAACACCTGGACGTAGCCGCGCTTCGTTACGAAAACAAGACGTTGTTCGTCCGCTTTTACTGGCCTGGCGGTAACACCCGAGCCATTCTTCGCTACATGACGCCCGAATACGATTGCCTCGCGAGCGACATACCGGTGCAAGATGCCGGACCACCGAAGCGCGGTAAGTATTTTAATAAGACAGGCACTTTGAAAAGCTTCCGCTACGGCCCCTATTTCATTGTGCTCAACGGTTCGGAGGAAGAGACGCAGGAGTTCGACGTGCCCAAAGACATGCAGGGCAAACGGGCAATAGAGCTGCAGAGCGGCCGGAAAACGGTGCTGGAATCTTCGCACAGGCTCTCTCCAATGTCTTCGTACGGATTCGTGGTGCCAAACATGATACCGAAACACTGAATTGACAAACATTATGCAAGTATTTAAGTAAAAGCAATCGCGTTATGATTAATAAACACGGCAAAAAAGGGAGCGGAAAAATGAGAACATCAAATTTTAGTATGACTCCTCGAAAAATAGTTACCGGACTGTATGCTCTCGTGTTAGCGGCAGCGATTACGCAGGCCGCAAGCGGAAAGAATCTCGATCGTATAGACCTGGGCAATTCGCAGTCTGAAACCGCCCACAACCTGGAGGCAAAGGGTGCCGAAGTCCTGGATTACAACGCCCTGCCCAAACCGGAAGTGCGGATTACCGAGGTGACAGCGTCTGTGGATGAGGGCGGTGCCGTGAAAACGATAGACGGCGATGTGGCGTCCAGGTGGGGTGCCCCCAGACAACCTGAAATCTGGATCCAGTATGAACTCAGCAAAGCCACCGCGCTGGATGAAGTGCGAATCAAGATACGGGATGCGGGGCATCTCATCCCCGTCACCGTTAAAGTCAGCACAGACGGTGAAGACTGGCAGCGTGTTTATAAAGGCAAAACAACGGTTGAAAAGGGCGGTCCCGGAAATGATCCGGAAGAAGCTGAATGGATGACTTTGCCTTTCGACTCCGCCGCTCAAGCCCGTTATGTGCGTATTGACCTTTCGGAGGGCAAATACAGGGGCGCCCACGGCAAGCAGCTCTGGCTGTGGGAGGTGCGCCTCGGTGACCTCAAATGGCCGGATGCCTACGCGCGGGCGGCAAATCCAAGTATGGAGGCGGTCGACGAGGCTGGGCGTCGACTGAAAGGCGGATGGATGGCCTTTGATACGACGGTTTCTCCGGATCAACAGAACTATATCACATTACGGCATTGGGGAAGTGAAAAAACATGGGGCGATTTAAGCCTGTATACAGACGAAGACGATACCAAGCTTGGAAACATCTGGATATTTGGCGTCTTGAGGGAACCTTTTCCGGAGCGTTGGATCTACCGCACCTTCCCCATACCAAAGGAAGTGACGCAAGGCCGGGAAAAACTGCGCCTGCGTCTCCAGGCGCCGAACCCCACATGCGCGGTTTATAATATTGCGGTGCATACAAGCCCTTACTTTGACATTCCCGATGAACATAATCAGGGCGAGCCGTTTGAATGGGGACCCAAGCGACCAACCATGGAGGCACAGGAGCACGAAAAACGGTTGAAAGAGCGGGCCCTTGGCTACATCGAGAATATTCTGGACTACAATATCGTCCTGAGCTCAAGAGGCAAAGGTCCTCCGCGGGCCCTTCTGGCTTTAGCCAGGATTTACCACACCGAATGGGGCGGGCACTATCACGAAAAAGCGCTTCTGGAACGTGCCCGTGACGCTTTCGACGAGCATGTAAAGCGCCAGGCAAAGCTTGGTGACGCCGGCCTGATGTTTAACCGCGGCTGGTTTGTGCACGGATTTATCGGTCACGCCTACGCACTCCTGCACGACCAGCTTGAAGAACGCGGCTGGCTGGATGAGCCGCTTACCATTGAAGAGCCTGACGGGACGCAACGTGAGGTATCCCGGCGTCAGGCGTACGGCGATTTCTTTCATAATGCTTTCGAATGGCGCCATCAGGACCGGCGGCATTATACCAACCAGCCGGTGAATATCTGTAATACGCTTTATTGGACTCAGAGTGCTTTGAGGAACCTGGGCGATGAGAGGGCTCTCAGTGAAAAGCAGGCCCGTTGGTATGTCCGGGAAGCGGCGGGTTTGGAACCGCTGCGGACCCGTAAATTCGGCATCGAAGGTGATGCGGCTGGTTTTCCGTACTACGTGCGGACAAAAAAGGGAACGACCCGCGAAATCGGTTATACACACGGCTACGGCTGGTCCTATCCCAAGCGAGAGGCCCGCTGGATCGGTACCGAAGCGCTCAGAGAAAAAGGCGCCCAGGGACTGGAGACGCGTTTTTATTTCCGGGTTCCCGCCAATGACTCCGACGGGTATCGTATGTTTCGCGAAATCGGTTTTATGGGGTGGCGCGGTCAGCAATATCCCGGCCGAGTCAAAGCGGGCAAATACAACCTGGCCACCGTGCTGCAGACTCCTGTCGCTGCCCGTCACCTGGAACA
>CAJXKU010000288.1 GCA_913055945.1 uncultured Lentisphaerota bacterium
ATACCTAAAGACAATTCGCGTTTAATAATGCGCGTTATGTTGCGAAAAAACAACCGATTCAGCTTAAATCTGCCTTGGTCCGGGCTTATAGAGACCAATGACCCAAGATAACGCCGACGGGCTGAGCGCCTGAGTTCCTGCAGCCTAATGCCGTGTTTGAAAAGCAGAGGTGAGACGTTCGCCTTCGGTCACGCGTTGCCATAAACGCTTCAGGGCGGCTTCCTGTTTGGAGGTAATGGAACGAGGGAGTTTCTTTGTGGTGATGACATGGCCATCGGCAAAAAGCACGTTGTAACCGTTGGGGTGTGGGGGTGGAACTTTATCCGACACACAGTGTACTTCGATCATAAGCCACGCCTTGGCCGGCTTCGGCAAAGACTGCCGGCCGCCGAACTGATCGTTGTAGATAAATGTGAGCCCTTTCTTCTTGAGTTTTTCCGGGGCGGCAGGGCACGTCCACATTTCAGAGGGAACGGACATTCCGCCGTTTTTCATTACGTTGATAATGCTCTCAGAGCTTTTCCTGGGCTTCTTGGGGTAGAAGGCAGCATCGGGGTACTCACCGTTTGACCCTTGGTACATTTTTATCATTTTACCGACTTCGCGCAGGTTGCTTTTGCATTCTGTTTCGTATGCTTTCTTCTGACCTCGCAGATAAGCATCGGTGCCGATGCCGGTGACGAGTGTCGCTACGGCCATCAGTTCCGTCACTGTAAAGCCTCTGACGTGCTTGCGAAAATGTCCCGGAAACAAGTTCATCTTCACTCCCTCCTTCTTTGGAATGAATTTTCGTCTGTGATATCGTCCGTTTTTTCCGCTGTTTTCGTCCCGACTTGTTATTACTTTAATGTGTAAACAGGAAGAATTACAACCTTACAGATAGGCAGCAGAATGAGTACCCCTGCTATTAACCCTGCGGGGTTAATTGTTTGCGCCGGCACCATGCTTATTCAGATAACACACCAGCCAGGGTAGAACATCTTCCGCTTTTTCGGCCGCTTTCTGTCTCCATTTTCTCCTTTTCCGGGGAGCATTTTCTGCGTTTTGTGCCGCGAAAAAATACCCCATCGCGCCTATGATCCTGCCCTCTTCGGCGGCGTTTGCTGCAATTTCGGCAGAGCTGTAACCACCGGTGGCGGATCGGCAAAGATAGGCTACGGGCTGTGTCAAGTCCTTACGTTTCTCAAGACTCTCCCAGATCTGTTCAGCATGCTCGCGCTTTCCCGCCAGGTAAAAACTCAGGCCTTGTTCAAAGCGGATCAATTGATCCGCAGACGTACTTTGAACCATTGACAAAAGTTCGTGATATTGTTCGGCGGCCTTTGTGTATTCACCCTGAGCGAGTCGCAGGCGGGCAATTTCGAGTCGTACGGTTTTTATGTACCCCTTGGCTTCTGCCTTTTTCGATGTTCGCAAAAGTTCGTGCAACAGGTCAAGGGCCGCTGTCACTTCCCCCGAGGTCAGGTGTTGCCGGGATGCGTTCAGCTTCTTTGAAAAGCGTTGGGGGAGCTTTTGAGGGGTAGATGAATCACCCACACGTTTGTCTTTTCTGGTCTGTTCGAGTTCGTGAGCTGATCGGGCTGCCTTAAGTTCGGCGTACAGGAGCTCTTCCTTCTGTTGGTGCAGGCGTTCGCTGAACACATTCCACAACGCAATCATAGACCCGATCAGCATGACAGCAATCAGGAAGACCAGCTTATGCGTTCGGAGCCATCGGTCTGTGCGTTCAAAAAGTGTAGGCGTTCGGACGCTGACCGGGCGTCGGTTCCGCAAAGCTTGAAGATCTTTGACCACGTGGTGCATGTCTGCGTATCGATAAGCCGGTGTTTTCTCCAGAAGTTTAAGCAGAATGGCTTCCAGGGGGCGGGACACGCCGGCGTTCTGCTTGCGCGGCCCAACGGGAGCCTGTTTTCGTATGATGTCAAAGACGTTACCGAGTGCCGCATCCGGCGGAAAAGAGTAGGGCATAGTGCCGGTAACCATCTCATAGAAAATTACCCCGAAACTGTAAATATCCGCACGTGCGTCTACTTTTGCGGAGAGGGTTTGTTCGGGGGCCATGTATTCGGGGGTGCCCAGGGACGCATTGGACATTGTCAGGGTTTGGGCGGTCTGCAGGCGGGCTATACCGAAATCGGCCAGCAGGGGGTTGCCCGAACCGTCAATGAGTACGTTGCTCGGTTTAATGTCGCGGTGGACGACGCCGCAGCGGTGCGCGAATGAAATTGCTTCTGCGATTCTGATGCTTATATCCAGCCTCCGTTCTTCCGGAAGCGGCGCCTCCCGGAGCAGGTCTTCCAATGTGGCAGCATCAGGTATAAGTTCCATAGCAATGTAGTGTGTAGTTCCTACGCGGCCGGTCTCATAGACGGTAAGAATGGATGGGTGGGAGCTGAGTTTCTGTGTAGCTTCTGCTTCCCGTCTGAATCGTTCAAGGGTTGCCGTGTCTACAGCAGGGGTCTCTTCCATCACTTTCAAGGCAACTTCGTGATTCTCCTCATCGGTCGCCTTGAACACCAGTCCCATCCCGCCGCATCCCAGAAGTTCGACCAGCGTGTACCTGCCTATCCGTTGGCCGGACAGGTGTTGATGCCGGCCCCCCGTGTTGTCCCGGCCTTCACTGCCGCCTTCCTCGGGGGGGATATCGACAGTGCCTGAGTTGCCTTCGACGTTCATAAGATTACCGTCTGGTCATTGATACTGCCGGGATTTGCGTCGGCATTGCTCTGCCGTTCGCCCGGGTGCTGAACAGTGTTAACAGACTGAAAATCGACAATCGGATCAGTTTTCTTCTTTAAGCTTCTGCCTGAAGTATTCAATGGTATGCGACAGGCCTGTTTCAAGATGGGTTTCCGGCTGCCAGTCGAGTTCATTGTCGGCCTTCGTGATATCCGGGCAGCGTCGGACGGGATCGTTTTCAGGTAAAGGCGTGTACTCAATGGGGGAGTTTGATCGGGTCATACGCTTGATCATTTCAGCCAGGTTGCCGATCGTGTATTCGCCGGGATTCCCCAGGTTTATCGGCCCCGTTGTGTTCTCGGACGTACGCATCATGCGCATTATTCCGTCAACCATATCATCAACATAACAGAACGATCTGGTCTGGGAACCATCACCCTGCACCGTGATGGTTTTCTGCTGTAACGCTTGAACGATGAAGTTGCTGATCACACGGCCGTCGTAGGGGTCCATCGCCGGGCCGTAGGTGTTGAAAATCCTCACCACCTTTACCGGTACACCGTGCTGTTCGTAATAATCAAAGAATAATGTTTCAGCGCAGCGTTTTCCCTCATCATAGCATGCACGTCGGCCGACAGGGTTCACGTTTCCCCAATATTCCTCCGGTTGCGGGTGAACCTCGGGGTCACCGTACACTTCGGATGTCGACGCCTGCAGAATGGGGATGCCCAAGCGTTTGGCCAGGCCGAGCATATTGATGGCGCCGTGGACACTGGTCTTTGTGGTCTGTACCGGATCACGCTGGTAATGCACGGGGGAGGCCGGGCAGGCAAGGTTGTAGATGGCGTCCACTTCCAGAAAAATGGGGAAGGTGATATCGTGCCGGATAAATTCAAAGGCGGGATTGTTCATAAAAGGGTAGATGTTGCGCTTCTGCCCGGTAAAAAAATTGTCCAGACAGATAACCTCGTTTCCCTCCTCCAGCAACCGTGCGCAGAGGTGGGAGCCGAGAAATCCGCCGCCGCCTGTCACCAGAATGGTGCTTTTCATCTGCCGAATCTCCTTACGTTTTGGACTGTATCCGATATTTGTAACATACACTCGGCCTCGAGGCTGCAACCCCGTTGACAGGCATGTCTTCAGACAGCGTATGCAGCTGACTTAACCTAGTCAACAGGCAGCCTGAACACCGCTCAATATACCCTCTTATATGCCGTCGGACGTGACGTATTCATGTATAAGCATAATCCTCCGCAGAGCCTCACTCGGCGGAAAGGCCGCCGGAGAGTCGACTGAGAAGATGTTCCGGTTCTCATCCATCGTGAGTTATGTGGTGCGCGGCGTTATGTTGCGTGAACGCTTTCTGTGAGCCCGCAGCATGACGGATTTCACCTGAATAAACTGTTTTTCGTACGAGCCAACCCGCCGGGCGGCGGAGCCGCCCTGATACCCCAAGGGGGAGACTTTGTCTCCGGTATGTTCCGGCCTTTTTGCGGTACTCCTCTCTATGCACGCCGCCCGGCGGTTTGGCTTTAT
>CAJXKU010000289.1 GCA_913055945.1 uncultured Lentisphaerota bacterium
AATCGATGGTCAGACGTATTACTTGATCCTGGGGCAGTCTCACCGCCATACGCAGTTGTCGCTGTGTGCCCGGTGGGGCAACGAGTCGCATGATCTTCATTATCGTCACGCGTGGGATCTGCAGAGCGAAGGCTGGGGCGCATGCACGGACCATGGTATCCACATGGATCCGCACGATTGGCGTCTCACCAATAAAATGGCGGCATTCTACAATCGGCCGCGCGCCTACGCTGCTTTCCCGGCAGAAGAATGGACGAGCTCAAACCTGAGAAACGTGTGGAAGATCTACGGCCATTTGAACATTTATCATCTGGATGAATCCAGGCCAGTATACAACTCTAACAGTACGAAAGAACGCACCCCCTGGCAGGTGTGGGACGATCTGAATCCGCAGGCGTCTTTAACCATCCCGCACCATACGAATTCGTCGGGACACCCCTACGACTGGGACGCATATGACCCGGAGCTTCTTCCTGTGCTTGAAATTTTCCAGGATATGCGGGGAAGCAGTGAGTACGTCGGCTGTCCCGGTACCACGGAGGCTGATCACAATGAGAACCCGAAGCAGTACACCTGGTACGCGCTTGAGCAGGGGTATCGCATCGGCTTCATCGGCGGCGGGGACCATAACGGTGTTGCGTTGGGCGGATTGTTCGTACGGGAGATTTCCAGAGAAGGAGTTTTTGAAGCCCTGCAGGCACGCCGGTGTTTTGCCACGACTGGATGCCATGCCAGTGTAGTATTGCGGGTCGGCGGCGCATTCATGGGCGGTGTGGCCGAACTGGATGGGGACGCTGCTTGCTCTATTAAGGCGGAAGTCAAGGGTGAAGCTGAAGTAACCCGCCTTGTGCTTGTGAAAGATGCGGAAGAAATCCACGCTGTGAACCAGGCCACTCTCGAATATGAAGACACCGCCGCCCGCAGGGAAGTGTCCTGGTATTATGTCAGAGCCGAGTTCGAAAACGGAGAACTGGCCTGGAGCAGTCCGGTATGGGTAGAAACACAGGACCATTGAGGTGGCGTAATGCTGCACGATAAAATCCCGGTCTGGCCGGAGCATGAGCAGGACAGCGGCGAGGAAAGCGAGAAGGCGACGCCGACGCCGACGCTGTATACTTATGTCCTCGAGGGAAGCGAAGCACGTCCAGCGGTTATGGTGTTGCCGGGCGGCGGCTACGGGTTTACATCCACCCGTGAGAGCGAGGCTGTGGCCATTCAATTCGCAGCGGCAGGTTTTCACAGCTTCGTTCTGCATTACAGTTGCGCGCCCAAGAGGCATCCGCAACCTTTACTCGACGTCTCCCGTGCCATGTGCATCCTCCGAGAAAATGCGGAGGATTGGGGAATAAAGCCGGACAAAATTGCTGTGTGCGGATTTTCCGCCGGCGGTCATTTGGCCGCGACGTTGGGTGTCCACTGGGATAAGTCGTTTGCCACTGAAGGCCCGGGGATACAGCGTGGGCAGAACGCGCCGAATGCCCTCGTGCTGGCTTACCCGGTTATCTCGGCAAAGACACGACCACACCAGACCTCTTTCCGAAACCTGTTAGGGAAAAACGCTACGGAGGAGCAGCTGCACACGGTTTCGGTGGAGCATCACGTGACGTCTGAGACAGTGCCGGTTTTTCTGTGGCATACGGCGGAAGACACGGTGGCTCCTGTCGATCACAGCCTGTTATTGGCCTCTGCACTCGCGGAAAAAGCCGTACCTTTCGAACTGCATGTTTATCCCTACGGTGGTCATGGCCTATCACTGGCGGACAAAGAAACCAACGGCCCCGAACATGCGGACCCGCACGTAGCTACATGGTTTTCGCTTTGCACGGATTGGCTGAGCCGGCTTTTTTCGTGACGGTGTTTATCGTCCCCCTCATGGACAGGAAACGCCCTGGATCTATAGTATGATATACCTCGTCGTTCAATAAAAATTACGCCGTTAAATTTGATCTTGTAGCTATAACCTCAACATTTGCGGCGTAACTTATGAGCAAAGAAAGGGTTGCCCCTTGGGCCAGCCCGACATTTTCACAACTTGCCGCAGATACATAGAGGACTTTAGAGAAAAATGAGTACGTCCGAAAGCAAATCCGATGCGCCGATGAATATCCTTTTTTTTCTAACCGATCAACATGCCAAACATGCTGTCGGCTGTTATCCTGAAGGCAGGGTTGAAACGCCTGCTTTGAACCGACTTGCCCGGGAAGGGGTTGTCTTTGATAATGCATACACGACCTGTCCGGTATGCAGTCCGGCAAGGGCTTCTATCCAGACGGGGCTCTATCCGAATCATCATGGGATGCAGACCAACATTTTTCAGCATGGCTGTATGATTCATGAACTGCCTGATTCTCCTCAGCTGATGAGTCGCCGACTTACCGAGGCAGGCTATCAGGCCGCTTACACCGGCAAATGGCACCTGGGCTACGGGAAAAAATCTTTTGAAGATCCGTATTTTATCCGAAACATAGACGGTATTGACGCTCACCGGGATGACATTGAATACCCGGACTTTTACAGGCAGGGAAGTTCCCTGCCCACGGATCTGGGGTATATAGGTGATGATTTTCCGGGGCACGGTGGAGGAGGACATTCCTACCCGGAATACCTTCAATACCTGAAAGACAACGGGCTCGAACATAAAATCAAAGACGGGCCTGGCCAAATAGGTGAAATTGTCAGTGGTAAAGAATCTGCTGTTGCATGGTTTTTAACAGAACGAACCATTTCCCTTATCGACCAGATGAAAGACCAGGAGAAACCATTTTTTATGATGCTGAACTTCTGGGGACCGCATTTCCCTGCGCTGGTGCCCACCGAATATCTGGATCGGTATCGTAATGTGAACTATCCGCCCTGGGAGAGTTTTGAAGAAGACCAGAGCGACAAGCCGCGCATACACAACGCGAAACGGGATAAAAACGTAGATTGGGAAACGATTAACGAAAAACTCCGTTATTATTATGCTTTCGCCGATTTTATTGATGATCAAATAAACCGGGTGATCCAGCATTTGGAGAAAAACGGATTATACGACAGCACGGCTGTCATATTCTCCGCAGATCACGGGGATTCACTGGGCATCCACAACGGGCTGACTGACAAATCGTTCTTTCTTTATGAAGAAACGGCCTCCATCCCCCTGATTATTCGCACGCCTGACTGCGAACGGGCAGGTTCCCGCGAGCAGCGCTTTGCGAATCTCACCGACGTTTATTCCACAGTTCTGGACATTGCCGGTGTCCCGCAGGAGCAACATGAACGGGACGGCCGGTCGTTACTTCCTCTAATACAAGGGGCGTCTCCGAGTGATTGGCCTGAGCGGGTCGTCGCCGAATCCTCAGGCATTGCTCATTGCCTCTTTACCTCACGCATGATCCGAAAAGGTAATATCAAATACGTGTTTAATTGCGGCGATGTGGATGAACTTTATGACTTAGAACAGGATCCGCATGAATTGCGAAACCTTGCTGTGGAAACGGCATCGGAAAAACTGCTCAAGGATATGCAGGACGAATTGGCTGATTGGATGAAGGAAAAAGGTGATCAACTCTTAGACCAGTTCAATGCAATTCGTTGCCAAGCGTGATAACCAGAGTTGCCGCTCAAATTCTATTTATCCGGAATTTCGCAGTTTTACGTGCAAAAGGCTGAGGTCTATGCTATTCCCCAGCGTCGCTGTGGCATGACGGTGCTTCTTTATGGTTGCATTCGCCGGAACTTTCTGCGGTTCCGTTCTCCGCAAAAAGATTGTGAATAAGCGCTTGGAGTTGCTGTTGTAAGTTCGGGGCCAGGCGATAATGGATGTAGTACCCCCGGCGTTCGTCTTCTACAAGCCCCTTGTCCCGCATAACGCGCAGGTGTTGCGAAACGGCGCCCGATGATATCTGCAATTCTTCAGCCAGCGCGCCGACGCACAGCGCTCCACGTGCCGCAAGCAGGCGCACGATGCACACCCGCGTGTCCACGGACAACACCCTGAAGGTATCCGCAATCTGTCGATTCTCTTTCGAATTGGTCATATGAATTAGTATATACTGAAGGGAAACAGATGCAACAACGCATCTTCTCTGGAAGATGCGTTTTAATCGTATGGCGTGCGGCTTGCTCATTTGAGTGAGTTATGTGGTGCGCGGCGTTATGTTGCGAAAAAACCTTTCATTAGTGCGCATTACCGTGAAATCTGTAGTTA
>CAJXKU010000290.1 GCA_913055945.1 uncultured Lentisphaerota bacterium
GGGGCCGAACGTATCTTCCAGAGAAGATGCGTGTTAGGATCCTCAGAACAGCCACTACAAGGGGGAACGGAACGACGGAGCGAAGCACGATGGTCACAGAGGAAAAGCCCCCCTTAACATACGCGGGAACGGGCCATTACAACAGCTCAGCGGTTCGGCGGCTGAACGCCCCACTGCTTCATTCTGCGCCAAATGGTGCTTCGGTTCACGCCAAGGCGTCGGGCTGCCTCGCTGCGATTCCATCCGCACTTTTCAAGAACATTTCTCAGTTGCTCGGCACTGTTCAGCCCCTGCGCATCAGAGGCGGACGGGGCTGCGCTCTCTTCGGCGAAGCCGCTTTGTCGTTCGTTACAATGCGCGTTCCGCCATTCCACCATGCGGATTTCGGGCGGCAGGTCGAACAAACCGATTTCCGGACCTTGACACGTCACGTACGCATGTTCGATCGCATTCTCCAACTCGCGGACATTGCCGGGCCAGCAATGCTCCATGAAGCAGTGGCGCACTTCGTTCGTGATACCTTTTATGTTTTTGCCCGTTTCTTTGTTAAAACGTTCGATGTACGTGTCAACCAGACGCGGAATATCCGTTTTCCTCTCCCGCAATGGCGGCAGATCAATGGGAAACACTCGAATGCGGTAATACAGATCTTCACGGAATTCTCCGGCCTGTACCAGCTCCCGCAGATTGCGGTGTGTAGCGCAGATAACTCGGACGTCGACTTTGCGGGGTGTAGCTTCCCCTACCCGTTCGAACTCACGCTCCTGCAGAAACCGCAGAAGTTTGAGTTGTGTAACGGGCGAGATGTCGCCGATTTCGTCCAGAAAAATCGTTCCGCCGTCTGCAGCCTCAAAACGCCCCATTCTGTTGTCCGTCGCCCCTGTGAACGCCCCTCGCACATGACCGAAGAGCTCGCTTTCCAGCAGATTTTCCGGCAGTGCGGAACAGTTCACCTTGACAAAAGGAGCTCCGCTTCTGGGGCCGGAGTGATGGAGCGCCTCCGCCACCAGTTCCTTTCCTGTGCCGGTTTCGCCCCGGATCAGGACAGTGGCAAAAGATTCCGCAGCCATCCGAACACGTTCATAAACGGACCGCATCGCATCACTGGTTCCCACGAGCCGTCCGACTTCCTGAAATCGGCTGGCGGACTCCTGCAGGGCGGAGAGGTTACGTTCCAGCCGTTTTATCGGGGTCAGGTCGGTCAGGGTTTCTATCACGCCGCAGAATCTGCCGTTTTCATCCTTCAGCGCGCAGGCATTTTTGAAGACCGGGACAGGATCGCCGTTTTTCCCCCGGATTGTGCATTCCTTCTCCTCGATCGTTTCTTCATGGTCAAGGTTTCGGCGCGCTTCAGCCAGAAGACGGCAGTGCGTCGCACCATCCGTTCCTTCTGCGATTTCGCACGATTCGCAGTCTAAGAAGGTGCAGGATCCGCCTAACACCTCCTGGGCAGGGTACCCGGTCAACTGCTCCATCGCGCGGTTCCAGGTCCGGATCAAACCATCAGCATCGACCATGATCAACCCGGCGGGCAGCATATCCAGGATGGCATGACAGGGCGGCATCTGTCCTGGTGGACAGCGATTCCGATCTTCGTTTTCTTCATCCATCGGCGCTATTCCATCAAGTCGGTTTTCCTGCAGTAAGAAGCGCTTTTCAATACGTTACTATAACGTCAAGGGGTATTGGGGGAAGTAGTACCGATGTTTATTTACCGGAACCAAACGGCATAATTCAACGGTTTTTCCCAAGGGCGAGGGGCTGAAAGGCTGGAACAAAAGGAAGCGGGGGCTTACTCTCCGTAGTTTACCTACGATAGAGCCTTGCGGCTCTTATTGCTTATGGTGTCTCGGAGGAAAACCCCCGCTTCTAAAGCATACTCTATATGGCGAGCGAAAATCTGCAACAGATTCAAACGATCTTCTTCCCCATAAAAAATGGTGCTCGGGGCGGGATTCGAACCCGCACGGGCCATGCCCACTACGCCCTCAACGTAGCGCGTCTGCCGGTTCCGCCACCCGAGCACGCTGTTGCACAGCAGAAAACATAACTCCTCTACCGCCGCTTACAACCTGACCTCGACGCTTTCTCAGCACGTAAACATCAGCTCTTTGCCTTTATGTCATGACCCCGCAATGAAAAGCCATTATAGTTATAACCGTTTATGAGAATCCCCGAACGATCAGAAACTTCCGCTCTGTGCCTGAGAAACAACCGAGGATGTACCGGATGCCAACTGTAGATCTCACTGAAGAACTCCTGCGGCTTCTGCGCCATCACAAGGCAAAAGGTCGCCAGTATGTCTTCCTCTCGCCCGAAAATCTGACGTATCTGCAACAATCTCCGAGGCCATCACAAACGCCTGCTTCCTCTGATGATACGGCCCGGAAGCAGGCACAGACAGACGATCAAGCGGTACAACAGCAAGCATCCCCCCAGCAATCCGCCGCATCGTCCACCCCGCGTAAGAAGGAACGCGTTTCCGACTCAAGAGTTGGGCAAATGGACTGGGAAACGCTCATAAGCACTATCCAGTCGTGTACGGCATGTCCGCTGCACAGCGTGCGGACTCAGACTGTTCCCGGCGCCGGCAACATGAACGCTGAACTTATGTTTATCGGTGAAGCACCGGGAGAAGAAGAGGACAGACAGGGGCTGCCCTTCGTGGGAAAAGCCGGACAGCAGCTTGACAAGATGATCAAGGCAATGCAGTTTGAACGAGAGGAGGTCTTTATCGGCAATATCGTCAAATGTCGCCCCCCGGCAAATCGTGTTCCTCAAAACAATGAGACCAGCCAATGTTTACCGTATCTGGAACGCCAGATTGAGCTTATCCAGCCCAGAATCATTGTATTGTTGGGATCAACACCACTTTCGCAGCTCACAGGAGCCCGTTCGATTAATAGAGCACACGGCCAATGGTACGAAGTTTACGGCATTCCCGCCGTCCCGACGTTCCATCCTTCTTTTCTCCTTCGCTCGCCGGCGAAAAAGAAAGAAGCCTGGGAAGACCTAAAACAAGTGATGCGGTATTTGGGCAAAGATCCTGAAGAAACGATGCGCCGCCGGCAAACATCTTCGTAGACGCCTGCTCGCCCCCTTACGTCCGTTTTCCATCACGTAAAACTGGTATGGTTGTTCAGACAGCGCTTCCACTTTCGAGATGAAGCATTTTGTGTCATAGTATGCATGGATCAGAAGGATGGAAAAAAAACGGCTAAAGACTACATTAGGGCTTGCTGAGGGGTGCTCATATAGAATGAGTTGGGCATACTGGCGAAGATTTATAGGATTTTAAATAATGGATGACTTTAGCCCGAAATATATACAAGGGGTGCCTGACGATGATCAGGGCATAACTCCTTTAGAAGAACAGCGCGCAACCCGAACAACCGCGCCTCGAGCGCATCGGCATACCCTCATCGAGATGAACCGGTCGGCATTCACCGCCCGGCGCGATATCGCGCATGAGCGGGTCGTCCAGATTCTTCGCGAAGAGATCCCATCTGCCGATATTGACTTGAGGATGAAGCTGTACGAGCTGTGCGTGCGGCTCGTGGACGAAGCTGTTTTTGCCACCGAACGGTCACAGCTTAACAATGACGTACCGGTACTGCATTACCTCCGGCTTTTGCGAACGACGATGTCTACGAGCTTGGCGATTGTACAACACGAAAAAGCATTGAAAACAGAACAGAAGGAATTCCCTGATTTATCACAACCCGGCGCAGTTGCAATGAGAACAACAGGCCCGCACGGCATGAGCTCCAATGAGAGTAATCTGTTGAGTTGCGTCGCTGAGGTCCTGGATTTCGGACACCCTGTGCTTCAGAACGACACTGAGGAACGCCTCAAAAAACTCAGCGAAGAAGAACAGGAACGTTACCAGAAAGCCCGCGAGGAATACCACAAGTATTACCACCAACTGCATCCCAGTGAAACAGACGAAAACGACGCATAGCTTTGCGGGAACGACCTGCCCTGCTCGGTGTCGTATATCAGTGGCCGATCGAATGCCGGAAGGCCAGTTGTCTTTATTGACTGGGTGACACTTACAACTTCTGATCGCCGCCGTCACCCCACTGTCGGGCTCGCGTTCTTCGTCGGCTATCTGAGCCACCTGCTGGGAGACACGTACGTCGCACTCTACTACTGGCGGACCGAGGAGCTCACGTTCCTTCTCTG
>CAJXKU010000291.1 GCA_913055945.1 uncultured Lentisphaerota bacterium
CTCAGTACGACGTATCTCACTACTGCCAGGGCCTTTACAACCTTATAAAAGGGCTGGACTGCTGATTTTAGGTTTATTGTGATATTCGCAATTCATCTATGCCGGCGCGGATGCCGTTCTTGTGTCGGAACACACTGGTTCCGGCGACCAGGAGATTCGCCCCGGCTTCTACGGCTTGCCGCGCGGTGTCTGCGTTTATGCCGCCGTCTACTTCCAGGTGCACCGGATGCTGCAGTTCCTGCAACCGGGGCTTCAGCGTTTGGAGTTTGGTCATCATTCTCTCGTCGAATTTCTGGCCGCCGAAGCCGGGCTCGACCGTCATGACCAGGATTAGGTCAATAAGGTTCACGTAGGGGAGCAGCTCGGATGCTGGGGTCGCCGGACGTACACTGATGCCCGCGGAACAGCCCGCGTCTTTAATGTCTGCCAGTACAGAGGGAATATCAGCCTCGATTTCCACGTGGATGGTGATATGATCTGCGCCTGCCTTAACGAAACTTTCGATATAGTTTTCAGGATTCGTGAGCATGAGGTGCACATCCAGCGGAAGGGCGGTGATGCTGCGCACCGCTTTTACTACCGGGGGACCGATGGATAGGTTCGGTACAAAATGCCCGTCCATGACGTCCACGTGAAGGACCTCTGCACCTTCCCGTTCAATAGCTTTGATCTCCACGCCGAGTTGTGTAAAATCTGCTGCCAGTATGGAAGGAGCTACGCTGACTGAGGTGTTGTTCAGGTTGGAGAGTTGTCGTGAAACCATAGGATACTCCGCGCTGGTATTTTTCCGCTATTTCGGGGGATTCCCGCAGGGACGGCAATCCGTGTTGCAGATGAGTTTTTTCAGAAGGTTAACGTAGTCGTTCATTTGCTTTGTAACAGCGGGAGATAAACGTTCTTTGGGCGAAACGTTGCCCGGCTGAATGCCGACAAGAATTGTTTCGCTCGGCGCTTCGCCCAGGTCCCGGGAGATCTTAAGGATCTGGAAAAGATCTCCTTCGTGGAGGGAAAAACCGGACATTTTCTTTACGGAATGTGCCTGTTCAGGGGAAAAACAGCGGCAGGTGCCGGCGGGCTGATCAAAATCCGCGCAGTCCACGAGGATGACTTTGTGCCGTTCAGCAATGCTATGCAGAAGGGCCATTCCGGGCGTACCGAGGTCACTTATTTCCGTGTCAGGGAAGGGACCATGTTCTGCGGCGAGTTCGCGAACGACATGTACGCCTATCCCATCGTCGCCCATAAGGATATTCCCGATGCCGCCGACGAGGATCGGCTTTGACGTGGTGTTATCAGACGAAATCGACATTCAGATAATGCGTAGAACAGGAGATACAGGGGTCGTATGAGCGGACCAGCATTTCCAGAAGGAGTCGTACTTCTTCCTGGTCGCGGTCTATGATCTGCGGAACAAACGATTCGAAGTCTTTCTGAATGTTCGCGTGGTTCTGATTTGTGGGAATGCAGATATTGCCGCCCTGGCACACGCCGTGTTCGTCGAAGCTGTATTTATGGAAGAGGATACCCCGTGGCGCTTCAACACAGCCGACGCCTGTGCCGGGAGCGGGTTTCGGTGCCGGTACTTCCTCTTCAATCCCTTGGCTCAGTACGTCGTCCAGAAGCTCGATACCGTGCTCCACCACCTGCACACACTCTACAACCTGGGCTACGTTATTCATAAACGGATTGCAGCATCCCTGTGTCAAGCCGAGATTCTGGGCCGTTTCCTTCGCAAGGGGCTTAAGTTCCTCCGCATTGAGATTAAAACGGGCAAGTGCTCCTACAGCGTACGCATCCCTGTGCCAGCGCGTCCACTTGGCGGTGGATTGCGGGGACACATACTCGTTCACCACTGATTCGAATTCGTCGACGTCTTTGGTCTCTTCCGTGTCTGTGCTGGCGATCCGGCCATGGTAGAAGGAATATTCTCCCTCGTTTAACAGGGAGATGTACTCAGTGTCCCGATTGAATGCGGGAAGCTTCGGCGCAAGATCGCCGATCACCTGTGCCACCGTCTTAAGATCGGGAATGATGTTCTCCAGGTCATTCCGCAGTTTTTTCAATTCGGATTCGCGGGGAAGCTTGCCGAACCCGCCGGGTCTGAGGGTGACGGGATGGGTCCGGCGTCCGCCGAGGAGTTCCATCCAGTCGTTGCCCAGCCGGTGGATGCGGATAATGGTCTTGACGACATCAGGATGAGATTCGACCAGTGGAAGTACGGAATTAACGCCGAGAAGGTCCGGCGCGACAAGATAGCCGACGTGCAGGCTGTGGCTTTCGAGTTGTTCGCCGTAGTGGGTGAGAATACGGAGTTTATCGGTCTGCTCACTTACGCTTATCCCCATTGCGGCTTCAATGGCCTTGATGGCGGCAAGAGAATGAGTGACAGAACAGATGCCGCAAATCCGGCTCACGATCGTCTGTATGTCCTGGTAATCACGGCCGCGGACCATGGCTTCAAAAAAACGCGGGGCTTCCGGAACCTGCCATTCGACTTGTTCCACTGCGCCGTCTGAGGCACGGACGCGGATGTTGCCGTGACCCTCTACACGTGTCACGTGTTGTTCGTTTATATCAACCGTTTTACTCATCGGTGTGCTCCTGTTTGCTGTTGAAGAGACGCATTTTGCCTTTTAACTGTTCCACCGTGAGGCCGTAGTAGTCCATGATATCACGTGCGGCGTCGGTGTTCGGATTGTCCACCCATCCACGGCATCCGAAGCACCAGAAACCGCCGGTGGGGCAGGGTGCGTTGCATCCTGCTCGGGTAAGGGGGCCGAGGCAGATTTCGTTATATTCGTACCGGCATACATTTCCGCGCATCTTGCATTCGACGCAGACAGGATGATTCGGTATAACCGGTTCAACTCCTTTGGCGAGGCAACGCACAGCGTAGGAGAACTCCTTTTCGTTCATGGGGCATCCCTGAATGTTGTAATCCACGTGGATAACTTCATTTATGCCTTTTGTGGGTTGGGTGTTCAGGTGATGCATGCGGGCGGAATCGCCGTAGACATACTGCTTAACTTCAGCTAAATCAAAATTGTTTTTGAGTTTGTTTACGCCGCCAAAAGTTGCACAGGCTCCTATGGCAATGACGATGCCGGCTCGGCTGCGAATGTCATGTGCATGTTCTTCGTCTTCCGCCCTTGTAATCGATCCTTCGACGATGGCGATGTCCACGCGTTCCGCTTTGTCAGAGCTGCCTTCCCGCCATTGGACAGGATTAATCACTGACACAAGGTCAAGCAGTTCTTCTTCCATGTTGACGATTTGCAACTGGCAGCCCTCGCAACATGCGAAGTCAAAAATACCTACAGTGGGTTTATCCATTATATCGCCTCCGGTAGGTTGCTAACCTGGGTGTACTGAAATACAGGCCCATCGAGACAGGTGTACAGGCCGTTAATCTGACAGTGTCCGCACTTGCCGATGCCGCATTTCATGCGACGTTCAAGTGAGAGATAGATATTTTCTTCGGGAATATTGATTGAAAACAATTCTACCAGTACAAATTTGTACATGACCGGGGGGCCGCAGATCACAGCCACAGTATTGGCCGGATCGAGGTTAACGCCCGGAATGAGTGTGGTAATAACCCCGACGTTGCCTTTCCAATGTTCGTCAGCTTTGTCCACGGTTTCCATGAATGTCAGATCGTCCCTGTTGCGCCAATCTTCAAGTTCCTGGGGAAAAAGTCGTTCTGAAGGCGTTCGAGCGCCATAGAGGATCTGAACGTTCCTGTAGTTTTCACGTCGGTTCAGGACGTAATGAATCGCGGAACGTAACGGGACGAGTCCTATGCCGCCGGCGATAAAGAGTACATCCTTTCCCTTCATGGCTTCCTCGCAGGGAAACGTCGTTCCGAAAGGTCCGCGGATGCCGATCTGAGCGTTTTCCGGTAATTGATGAAGTGCTTCGGTTAAGCGCCCCACTCTACGTACGGCTAATTCAAAGTTGGGGGATGTATCCGGTGGAGAAGAGACCGAAATCGGCGCCTCCCCGATGCCGGGGAGCGATACCTCGACGAATTGCCCGGGACCATGTCCCAGGGGCTGCCCGGATTCGAGTTGAACTTCGAAAAAGCGTTCCATCTCGGTAAGAGGCTGGGTGTTCTGCAGGAACGCAGGTTGCGGGCAGTACAGATCTGTCGAACTTTGGCATTCACATT